>CAYPMT010000054.1:0-15899 GCA_964411875.1 uncultured Kangiellaceae bacterium | reverse complement strand
AAGATACGGCTAGTGCGACGGATACTGTGGGTAACCGGGTTTATATTGCTAATGCATTGACTGGTGCTCATATTTGGGACTCTAGTCAAGCTACCCAAGCTGCATCTCCTGCTGGTTCATTGAATAGTATGAATGCCATTCCATCTAATATTACTGGCTTTGATCTTGACGGTGATAAGTTGATAGATCATCTTTATGCTTCCGATACGAAAGCACAAGTTTTCCGTTTTGATATTGACAATGATACGGGCACAATTACAGGTGGACGAATAGCGAGTTTACAAACCGCTAATGATGCTGCCAACAACAGGCGCTTTTACTATCAGCCAGACATTGCTTTGATTCGTACCGATAAAGAAAGTTTTATCAGTGTGTCAATTGGTTCGGGTTATCGAGCTCACCCATTAAACACAACCGTTGAAGATAATTTTTATATGATTAAAGATAAAGGTGTCTTAACGGGGGACTTTGATATGGATGTATCTCGTGCCGACTTAGTCGACATTACTAGTCTTTTAGGTGATTCAGACAATGATGGTCAATCGGATGCAGCAGCAGAAATTGAGAATCAAAGCGCCAAAGGTTGGTATTTGACATTTAGCGACCAGGGTGAAAAAGTGATTCAACGCTCAGTTACTTTCAACAATACGGTTATATTTACGACTTATCTACCACCAGGTGCTGCGACTGATGTTTGTAGTGCTAATTCAGGTAATTCAAGACTATACCAGTTAAAAATTATTGATGGTAATCCATTTGTTGATAGAGATGGCAATGGTCAGTTAACTGACTCTGACCGTGCAACTTCGTTAGATACGCCAGGTATTGCGCCACCTATTCGTCCATTAATTACTAAAGACGGTGTCATTGGTTTAGTTGGAAAAGAAACCGTTCAAGTAACACCAGTGCCGGAAGCTTTAATGGGAACCCGCTGGCAAAAAAATAATAATGCAACAGGTGAGTCAGAATGAAAAAATATTCGTTAGGTTTTACATTAGTTGAAATAATGATTACGGTAGCTATTATTGGTATTCTTGCCTCGATAGCTTACCCGTCTTATCAAAACAGTGTGTGTAAATCTAAGCGTGCCGAAGCCTCGGCAGCTTTAATGAATGCGGCACAAGCGATGGAGCGTTTTAGAGCGAATAATTTTAATTATAGTTTACCCAGTGATTTAAGTGATGTTTATGCAACTACAGTTCCAGTAGATGGTGGAACACCTTACTATAACTTATCGGTTGTAAGTGATGCGACAACTTATACACTAACTGCATCTCCTACTGGTAGCGGTGTTTCAGTTGGTAATTTAACCTTGACTAATACAGGTGCTAAAACATGGGTTAATACTGGCTGGCCAACCAGTGATGGTTGCAATCGAACAAGTCCCGCTTTATAAGGCCTGGGTATAAAGTTTTATTTTTTCTAAAATAAAAAGGGGCTTTTGCCCCTTTTTATTATTTGAGTGTGTCAAATCAAGCGTTATTCAATTTCTTCTTCCTCTTCCTCAAATAAGCTATCTTCCGGTTCATCAATATTATCGCCTAGCGAGGATTCTTCTTCTATCACTGTATCGTCAGGATAATCATAAACCATAGCCATTTGATCTTTTGTCCATAAGTAAATATTTGAGGTGCCGCTTAATTGTTTGGCAACTATGCCATACTTGGCAGGACTTAAAAGGCTGGAGTTACCGCTTTTTGCAATAATGTCTTTTATACGTATAAGTTGTATAAAAGTATCTTTAGGAAACTTTTTGTAAGTTTGTAGAATATAGGGCTTGAATGAAACAGTTTGTGATAAATAAATTACTAACTGGTATTTGTGGTCACGATAAACAACGCCTGCCCAGTCTGTTTTTCTATCGCCATTAAGATCTCCTTCTAAACTCCAAGGGCAAAGAATTTCATAACGTTCAGCTAAAGTAGCCAAATCACCCTGAGGATCTCGTTTGGGTAGTGACAATGAGTTTTTTTCAAACCCTTGCAAATATTTAAATAATTTTGTTTCGCAGTGGCTTTCTTCTGCGGTTAGATATTGACTAGTAAAAGCTAGGCTTAACAATGTAATAAAAGTTAATTGTCTCATTTGAAAGCTCCCAAAATTAATCTTGATGTTGGTTTAAGTCAATCATAGCATTAGGATGACGTTTAGGGCTATTTTCTGTTAGAATCCGCGCCTGTTTTGAGATTTACACCACGTTTCCTGTTTTAGGTTAATTCGATACTAGCGTTTTTAATGAAATCTATGCGTAAACAAGACTTTCAATTCGATTTGCCACAATCTTTGATTGCTAGCCAGCCTTGTGAGGAGCGTTCGGCTAGTCGTTTATTAGTGTTAAATCCAGAGTTAAACATGTGGAATGATCGACAGTTCTTTGAATTAGTCGACTTCTTAGGACCTAATGATTGCCTGATTTTTAATAATACTAAAGTGGTTCCAGCGCGTTTATGGGGCCAAAGAGAAAGTGGTGGCCGAGTTGAAATTTTGCTAGAGCGTTTTGGGCAAAACAATTCATATATAAGCACAGATAAACAGATTGGTAATGGTGAACTTTTTTTAGCGCAATTAAAAGCAAGCAACACACCTAAACCAGGAACCAAGATAAAAATTTCTGATGAGTTTTGGGTGAGTGTGACTGGACGAGAAGGCAGCTTCTTTAAGTTGAAGAATTTAAGTCAGAAGCCCTTGATGAGCCTGTTAGAAAAATATGGTTCCATGCCACTGCCGCCTTATATGAATCGACAAGAAGAAAATTTTGATAAAGAGCGTTACCAAACAATTTATGCTGAACAGCCAGGAGCAGTTGCTGCTCCAACAGCAGGGTTGCATTTTGATCAAGCGTTAATGGATAAGATTGAACATGCGGGTATTGCATTTGACTTTGTTACTTTGCATGTTGGGGCGGGAACATTTTTACCTATGCGAGTCGATGAAATTAATCAACATCAAATGCATAGTGAAATTTATCAAGTAACCCAACGGGTTGTTGATCTGGTAAATCAAACTCGTCAAAAAGGTGGGCGAGTTGTTGCTGTTGGCACAACATCTGTTCGTTGTTTAGAGTCGGCCTTTGTTAGTGGTGAATTGAAAGCAACTCAAGGTGAAACGGATATTTTTATTTATCCAGGGTATGAGTTTAAAGTGGTTGATGCTTTAGTCACTAACTTTCATTTGTCCGAGTCAACATTACTCATGTTGGTCAGCGCTTTTGCTGGAAAAGACTTTATGCTTAATGCTTACCAACATGCCATTGAATCAGAGTATCGATTTTTTAGTTATGGTGATGCCATGTTTATTCAGAATAGGATTATCCCAAACAGTTTTACCCCAAGCAAAACTAGTTAATAATAAAAGATGAAAAAGTATGAAATTTAATTTGCAAAACAGTGATGGGCAAGCAAGGCGAGGGCAACTGGTTTTTGATCGAGGCGTGGTTAACACACCCGCATTTATGCCAGTGGGTACTTATGGCTCAGTAAAAGCTATGTCGCCAGAAAGAGTTAAAGACACCGGCGCAGAAATTATTTTAGGTAATACTTTCCACTTAATGTTAAGGCCAGGCACCGATATTATTAATTTGCATGGTGACTTGCATGATTTTATGCAATGGCAAGGGCCAATACTAACTGATTCAGGTGGCTTTCAAGTTTTTAGTTTGGGTGAGTTACGTGAAATTACTGAAAAAGGGGTGACTTTTCGTTCGCCAGTTAATGGCGATAAAGTTTTTCTAGGGCCAGAAGAGTCGATGCAAGTCCAGCGAGCCTTGGGTAGTGATATTGTGATGATTTTTGATGAGTGCACGCCTTATCCAGCTACTGAGCAGCAAGCTAAAGTTTCTATGGAATTAAGTCTGCGTTGGGCGGAGCGCTCTAAGCAGGCTCATGGCGATAACAGAGCGGCATTATTTGGTATTGTTCAGGGTGGCATGTACCCCAGTTTGCGTGAGATATCCATGCAGGGCCTTGAAAACATTGGTTTTGATGGTTATGCCATTGGTGGTTTGTCTGTAGGTGAGTCAAAAGATGAAATGAAGTTGGTTTTAAATCATCTATTACCGGTTATGCCAGCCGATAAGCCTCGTTATTTGATGGGAGTTGGTAAGCCTGAAGATATTGTTGAAGCTGTCAGACGAGGTGTGGATATGTTTGACTGTGTGATACCAACACGTAATGCACGCAATGGCCATCTTTTTACTTCCAAGGGTGTTGTAAGATTGAGAAATAGCCCCAATAAAAGTGATACTGGGCCGATTGATGAATCCTGTGATTGTTATACTTGTAAAAACTATTCGCGCGCTTATTTACATCACCTAGATAAGTGTGGCGAAATGTTTGGGGCTGAATTAGCCACCATTCACAACTTACATTATTACCAAAAACTGATGAAAGATTTGCGTCAGGCTATAGAAACCAGTACATTGTGCGCCTTTGTCGAAGAGTTTTATGAATTGCGTGGCCAACCAGTGCCCGCTATATAAGTCATTATTTAATAGTTTTAACTGATTATTTGAGTATTTTAGGGGAAATTTATGTTTATTAGTCAAGCCTACGCTGCAGAAACCGCCGGACCAGCAGCAGGAAGCGGCTATTCATCGATTATTATGTTGGTGTTGTTTGGCCTGGTGTTTTACTTTTTACTGATCCGTCCTCAAACTAAGCGTCAAAAAGAACATAAAGCGATGCTAGATGCTGTCCAAAAAGGTGACGAAGTAGTAACCAGTGGAGGAATACTTGGTAAAGTGAGTAAGTTAACTGACAATTTTATCGTTTTGAATGTGGGAGATAAAGTTGAAATGAAATTTCAGCGACACTCCATTACAGCTACTTTACCAAAAGGAACGATTAAAGCGGTTAATGAAGAGTAAGCCTTATTAAACAAACGTTCTTCTTTAACCATTTACGGACTTAATTGATTAAGAGTTTTATCATGTTAACCAATCAACCACAATATCGCCCGATTAACACTTATCCCAAATGGGTTTATCCGCTTCTAGTGCTTTTATTAGCGCTAAGCATTTTTTATGCATTACCTAATATCTATGGTGAGGACTATGCTGTTCAAGTGAGTGGTGGTAAAGGCGAAGCTATTAGCCAAGAGGTTTTTGTCGAAATAAAAAGTCATTTAGAAAGCCAAAATGTTGTCTTAAAAAAAGCCGATAACGATAGCAAGCAAGCAGTTTTCCGATTTAATGATTCTGAGTCTCAACTTAAATCGAAAGATTTAGTTAGCGAATTTTTAAGAAAAAAGGGTAAATACCGAGTTGCTCTAAACTTAGCTGCAGCAACACCAGATTGGTTAAAAAGTTTCGGAGGTAAGCCTTTGAAACTTGGTTTGGATTTAAAAGGTGGTATTCACTTTTTAATGGAAGTCGATATGGATTCGGCAATCACTAAAAAACAAACTCATTATGTTTCAGATATGAAAAAGAAATTTTATGATGAAAAACTGAGGTATGTATCCGTTGTTAAAGACAAAAGCAGTGGAATCATTGCTCGGTTTCGTGATGAGTCTGCTAGAGATAGTGCTGAGCTACTTGTTAATCAAGATCTGGCTCAAGAATTAAATATCAAAAGTCGTGAGCAGTCAGGCTTATTTGAATTGGTTGCTAATATAAAAGAAGCCAAGCTAAAAGAAATAAAAGATAATGCTATTAAACAAAACATTGAGGTTATAAGAAACAGGATTAATGAGTTAGGTGTTGCAGAACCTTTAGTGCAACGGCAGGGTAGTGAACGTATTATTGTCCAGTTACCTGGTTTACAAGATTCTTCTTTAGCGAAACAAATTCTTGGAACAACCGCTGTATTAGAGTTGCGTCTAGTTGATGAAAACTATACGCCAAGTTCAAGGGTTTCAATGAATTCTGAGCTGATACCTGATTCTGAAACTGGACAACAAATAGCGATACAAAAAAAGGTTATGTTGGATGGCACCTATATTGAAGATGCTTGGACGAGTCCTGATGAAAATGGTATGCCTCAAATTAATGTGAGATTGAGTAGTGAAGGTGGTAGTAAAATGCGAGCTGCTACTTCAAAAAGTGTCGGCAAACGAATGGCGATTGTTTTAACAGAAACTAAAGGCGTTTATAAAACAGTTGATGGGCAGCCAAAACGTGTTTCAACGTATAAAGAAAAAGTTGTGGCCAGTGCACCTAATATTAGAGAAGCTCTAGGGAGTCAATTTAGAATTACTGGCCAGTTTACGCCAACAGAAGCCCATGAACTTTCGGTTGTATTACGTTCTGGCTCATTAATAGCGCCAATTTTTATTGTTGAGGAAAGAACGGTTGGACCGAGTTTGGGTAAGCAAAATATTGAAATGGGTAAGACCTCTATACTTGTTGGTTTTATTGCGGTGTTAATTTTTATGTTGGTTTATTACCGTGCGTTTGGCCTAGTTGCTAATGTTGCTTTGATTACTAACTTAATTTTTATTATTGCTTTTATGTCACTTATTCCAGGGGCGACTTTAACCTTGCCAGGTATTGCTGGAATTCTATTAACTGTTGGTATGGCCGTCGATGCGAATGTCTTGATCTTTGAGCGTATTCGTGAAGAATTAAAAGAAGGCACTAACCCGGCTCAAGCGATCCACAATGGCTACGATAAAGCCTTTTCAACCATTGCCGATGCAAATGTCACAACGTTTATTGCGGCACTGGTTTTATTTGGTATTGGTTCTGGGCCTGTCGCAGGTTTTGCGGTAACGCTTTTAATTGGTATTCTTACTTCTATGTTTACTGCCATCATTGGCAGTCGAGCCATTGTTAATTTGGTTTACGGTGGTAAATCTTTAACTAAAATATCGATATAAAGGTTGGGAGAAAGACCATGAGAATTTTAAAATCTGATCTTAATATTGATTTTATTAAGTATAGAAAGTTAGCGGCTGTTTTTTCAGTTATTTTAATCATTAGTTCAATAGTCATTATTAGTATGAAAAACCTCAACTGGGGGCTGGATTTTACCGGTGGTACAACGGTTCAGGTCGCTTACCAAACTGATGCTGATTTGACTGAAATTCGAAAAAGCTTAGACACTGCTGGCTTCAAAAAAACGATTGTACAAAACTTTGGTACATCTAAAGATGTGATGATCCGTTTAGCCGATGTAGAAGGTAAAAAGCCCGTTGAAGTTGGTAATGAAGTTGTTACTGTTTTAAAACAGGCGAGCAATGAACAAGTTGAGATGAAAAAAATTGATTTTGTCAGTGCCAGTGTTGGTGAAGAGTTAACAGAAAACGGCGGACTAGCAATTTTAATTGCGTTGATTTGTATTTTAATTTATGTCTCATTACGTTTTGAATGGAAATTCGCTTTAGGCTCCGTTGCCGCATTAGTACATGATGTGGTTTTAACTTTAGGGGTATTTTCTTTAATTCAAATGGAGTTTGATTTAACCGTTCTTGCTGCGGTACTCGCAGTTATAGGTTATTCCTTAAATGATACCATTGTTGTTTTCGATCGTATTCGAGAAAACTTTTTAAAGTTGCGTAAACAGGAACCATCTAACGTTGTTAATGTTTCACTTAATCAAACACTTGCTAGAACCTTAGTAACATCATTAACCACCTTATTAGTTTTAATTGCTTTATTCCGTCTGGGTGGGGAAACTATTCATGGCTTTGCGACAGCATTAATTATCGGTGTGTTAGTCGGAACCTACTCATCTATCTATGTTGCCAGCAATGTGGCCTTAGCGCTTGGCGTAACTAAAGAAGATCTCATGCAGCCAGAAGTCGAAAAAGAAGGTGCGGATCAAGACGCACTAATTTAAAGGCTATAATGGTTAGAGAAAGCTTCTAGTTTTTACTAGAAGCTTTTTTGTCTACAAGATAAATTGAGTATTAACTGGATTTATCACTAACTTCCAGGACTTATTTATTATGACTCAATCTGATGAAAAAAAAACCGCTGATAAAAATATCTCTTTTAATGATTTATCTTTGCCAGATTCATTAATTCGTGTATTAACCGATATTGGTTACGAAAGACCTTCACCTATTCAGGCTTCAAGCATTCCTGTTTTACAGAGTGGTGTTGACTTAATTGGTCAAGCGCAAACTGGAACCGGTAAAACTGCCGCTTTTGCCTTGCCTTTGTTAGCTAAGATTGACTTAAATAATAGACAGCCACAAGCTTTAGTTTTAGCACCAACACGTGAGCTGGCTATTCAAGTTGCTGAAGCTTTTAAAACCTATTCTAAATATTTACCTGGTTTTCAGGTGTTGCCTATTTATGGTGGACAATCGATGTCACAACAGCTTAAACAATTAAAGCGAGGTGCTCATGTGATTGTTGGTACGCCAGGGCGGGTTATGGATCATATGCGCCGAGGTAAACTGGTTTGGAATAATATGCATACATTAGTTCTTGATGAAGCTGACGAAATGCTGCGTATGGGCTTTTTAGAGGATGTGGAGTGGATATTAGAGCAAACGCCGGAAGAGCGTCAGATAGCGCTTTTTTCAGCGACTATGCCAAAAGAAATCCGTCGAATTGCAGAGCGCTTTTTAGATTCGCCACAAGAAATTAAAATTAAAACTAAAACAGCTACCGCATCAACCATTAAACAACAGTATATTTCGGTCAATCATCATCATAAGCTCGATGCACTAACTCGCGTATTAGAAGTTGAAGAAACTGATGCTGTGATTGTTTTTGTTCGGACTAAAACGGCAACACTTGAATTGGCAGATAAACTTAATGCGCGCGGTTATGCTAGCGCAGCGATCAATGGTGATTTGCAACAGTCGGCTAGAGAACAAACGATTGATCGATTAAAGAAAGGTAAGCTCGATATTTTAATTGCTACCGATGTCGCTGCGAGAGGCTTGGATGTGCAACGTATTTCTCATGTAATCAATTATGATATTTCCCAGGATGTTGAGTCTTATGTACACCGAATTGGTCGTACAGGGCGAGCCGGACGGGAAGGGGTAGCTATTTTATTTGTTACGCCAAGAGAACGTCGCATGTTAGCTTTAATTGAAAAAGTTACTGCTAAGAAAATTGAACGAATTGGTTTGCCTTCAGTTGATGCAATTAATCATCAGCGTATTGAAACATTTAAACTGAAAATTACTGAAACAATTGATTCAGGTGATTTACAGCCCTATTTAGAAATTCTTGAAGCTTATCAATATGAAACGAATCAAACAGGAACACAAATAGCTGCAGCTATAGCAAGCTTAGCTCATAAAAAATCACCTTTATTACTAGAGGATTTGCCTTCGCCTAAAGAAACACGCCGCACGAAAGAACACTCTATTAATGATTCTGGTCGAAGTCGAAAATCAAGAAATAAGTCAGAGTCACGAACTGGACACGATTTTTCAACTCAAGCTGAGCCACTTGGTGAGCACCCAGAAGTTGAAATGGAGCGTTTTGTTATTATGGTTGGTTTTGAAAAAGGGATTAAACCATCTAATGTGGTTGGCGCGATTGCTAATGAAGTTGATATAGAAAGTCGTTACATTGGCCATATTAAGATTTATGATCAATTTACTTCAGTTGATTTGCCTAAGGGCTTGCCCAAAGAGTCGTTTAATCATCTAAAAAAAGTGCGTGTTTGTGGTGTTGCGATGAATGTTGTTCGAGCCAAGGATTTTGATTTAGGTAAGCTATCATCTGGCGCTAAAAAAACATCAAATACTAAACCCAAAAATAAAGCTAATACTAAAAATAAAGCACCCTCTAAAAAAAATACACGAGCTAGAAAAAAATAACAAAAGGTATTGTTTTTTAAATGTCCAGAGAATGGATTAAACCTAGAGAGCGTTTAGACTCTTTAGGTTTAATTGTTGTAAGAAGTTACCTGAAAAAGTACTATAAAAAATAGTACTTAAAAGGTTAATTTTATCTACTCTATTATTCTTTAGTTTTTAGATAGTCATAAAACTCTTCTTTAAAAGACTCAAACTCTTTAGCTGTATCACTGTTAGGATCCATAGCAATAAGTCTTTCGCAAAGGTCTATTCCTGCTTTAGAGCTTTTTTCATAACTGGCGATAGTTTGAGATAGGCCCTCTGCAAATGATTGTTTAAACTCTATAGTATAAGTGCTATTGTTAATCAGTTGCTCAATCATTTGTTTGGCTTTTTTCGATTGACCAAGGTCGAAATGAGCATCTATATCTAAAAGAATTAACTGTCTTAGCATATCAAGATCTTTAACTTTGCCTACCTTATTTCTAAACTTATCAATATTTTTAAGTAGCTCTTTAGCGGCTTTAAGGAGTTTTTCTTTGTTTGCATTGTTGGAATACTTTACATCGTTGTATTCTTTTCCAATAAAATTTAATTCATCTTTTAAAACAAGCTTATTTTTGATTTCAATATATTTTTTTTGTAACGATGTTTTTTCTTTCGTTAAAGCAATTATTTTATCGATTTTATCCCTTTTATTTTCCATGGTTAAAGTGCTTGGTAGTGAGAGCAGCAAATCAAGATAACGAGCATTTTCTAAGCCTTGAGTCTCTTTAACTAATTGGGTTACTTTTGTTTTTACTTTGTAATCAGCTTGTGTTTGAGAAACATTATTAATATAAGCCGTAGGATCATTGTTTAAGGATTCCACTTTTGCATAACGTTTTGCACTGGCATTTGTCAGATAGACCGAAGGGTAGCCCTTAGGTGGGTATATCTCGAGCCATTTTTGGTTATGTTCTTTTTGTTTTTCGGATAGTTTAGAATCATCTGCAGGAAAGTCTAATTCAACTAATATCAAATTATCTTTGGCGTAAGTTATAAAAATATCATTCTCAAAAACTTTTTCATGCAATATTCGGCAAGGAACACACCAGTCTGTTCCAGTGTAGAGCATTAAAATATCTTTATTTTCTTTTTGGGCAATTTTTTGTGCTTCATCCATATCGGTCAACCATTGCTTATTGGCATTTTCATGGCTGCTTTTGGCATAGGATAATGCAGAAATGAGACACAAAAGAATAGTAACTAGGAAATGTTGGGGGGTTATAGACATAAAGATAGTTTTTCTCATAGATACTCTCTCATATATAATAGTTTGGTCGTTGTTGGGCGTGAAGTGAAGCATAAGTTATCCAAATACTTATTTCTAGTAATATCCACATTTGTTTACAATAATCCTATTTTTTGAGGAGCTTTCTTATTCTTTAATAAACAGTTTCTTATTAATTAATAAGTTACTTATTAGCTTTACTCATTTTATATTTGGTTGTCTTAGTTTATAATCGCTCGACTTGTTAGACTGTGAAGAGTTTATTAACTCTAAAAAACATAACTGATTGTTTTTATTATGAATTACTTAGATGCGGTAGATAGCTTAACACCTCACATCATTGAAAAAATGAAACTTGCTATTGAGGTTGGCTGTTGGGAAAATGGTGATAAGTTAACACCTGAGCAGCTTGATTCTACAATACAAGCAGTTATGTTATGGCAGGCTAAAAATCAACAACCAGGTAATGATGAGCCATTTACGCTTAATTCTAATGGTGAAATTATAAACGCAAAACCTTCTACTAAAGAAGAACCTGAAAACCAAACTAATCAATCCAATTTAATTTACAAGAGTCGATTATAAATTTATGTTAAATGCTGTTATTCGTAAAGAGTATAAAAATGATTGGGAAAAGCGAACCGCTTTAGCCCCAGTAGATATGGCTGATTTAATTAAGCAAGATTTACCGCTTCGTATAGAACCAAGTGATATTAGAGTTTTCTCGAATAGTGCTTATAGTGAATTAGGTGTGCCAGTTGGTTCTGGCCCTAAAGAAAATGAATTTGTTGCCGGTATTAAAGAGCCGCCTGTTGACTCTATTTTACCTGGACAAGTTCATCTGGCTTTTTCGCATACCATTAAAGGCCAAAATTATAATATGGGGCTTTTACAAAAATTTATTGACCAAAAAACAACACTTATTGACTATGAAGTGATCACCAATGAGCAAGGAAAAAGAACCATTGCTTTTGGACGCTTTGCAGGAATTGCTGGTGCTATTGATTCATTTTATGTGGCAGGTAAAAAATATTCGGAAAAAGAACAAGAAAGTTGTTTAACTCAAATTAAACAAACTTGGCAATATGATTCAATTGAACAAATCAAAGCGGAATTTAAAAATATTAACTGTAATCAAGGTGAGCCAGTACAAGTTTTGATTGTCGGTACAGGTAATGTTGGTAAAGGGAGTCAAGAAGTTTGCCAATGGCTTGGTTTACCAAAAGTCGATATTCAAGATTTACTTAATGGTGCTGTGCCCGAAGGTAGTTGGTATGCTGTTGCAAGTAGTCGTCATATTAATGAGTCTATTGATGGCAAGCCGTTTGATATGCAAGACTTTATTAACAGAGGTAAAGAGGCTTACACAAGTTGCTTTGATAAACTACTAGGCAAGTTTCAGATTTTATTACAAACGCCTTATTGGACAGAAAAATACCCTAAGCACTTGGATAAGCAGCGAATGCTGGCTAATAAAGATAAATTACCTTTAGTTGTAGGTGACATTAGTTGTGACATTAATGGTTCACTTGAGTGTACGACACAAATTTCAGATATAGATAACCCGGCTTTTACTTATGATGTGGTGAGTGATCAAACCCAAGAGGGAATTTCAGCTAATGGGATTACTGTTATGGCAATCGATAATCTTCCTTGCGAACTTTCGAGAGATGCATCTGAATATTTTTCAGCGATTTTAAAAGGATATATGCCTAATCTATTAGCTATGGATTTAAACCAGCCATTTGAAAAATGTGGGCTTGTTGCTGATTTGTCTAAAGCGGTTATTGTTTACAAAGGTGAATTAACGCCAAACTTCCAATATTTACAAAAGTTTTTAGATAGTCATTCTGCTTAAAGCGTTATTTTTTAGGGTAGATCGGCGGCTCACCTGTTGGCCGCGATCTAAATCGTTGGTGCAGCCACATATAATCCTTTGGGTTTTCTCTTAAATAATTTTCTAAAAATAAGTTGATGCGAGTGGCATCTTGTTGCTCTGTTTCGCCAGGAAAATTTTCTAACTCTGGGAAAAGAATTAACTTAAAAGATTTTCCATCTTGTGAACGTTTTTGAATAAATGGAACGACCGATGCATCAGTTAATTTGGCGAACTTGCTGGTTGCTGTGATGGTCGCTGTTTGAATACCAAAAAAGGGTGAGAAATTCGATGAGCGATTGGCATAATTTTGATCAGTTGCATACCAAATAATTTGTTTGTTCTTTAATGCTTTGACGACAGGTCTAATATCATTTTGAGTGAAAAGGTTAAGATGACGCAAACGACCTTTACGCATAAAGTATTCGGATAACTTATTTTTACTGGGCTTATACATAGCAGACATGTCATAAGTTTGAGCAAGCAAAGTTCCCCCGATTTCAAGACTAGTCATATGAAAGCCTAGTAGAAGAACACCTTTATTTTTGGCTATAGCTGTATCTAGGTTTTCTTTACCAATTATTTGAGTCTGCTTTAAGCGAGAGTTGATATTTCCAAACCAGCAAACAGCAGTTTCAATTAAACCGAGCCCAGTTAATGCAAAGTTCTCTTTTAACAGTTGAGCCTTTTTTTCAGCCGTTAACTCTGGAAAGCAAAGGTTTAAATTGATTTCGGCAATTTTTCTGCGTTTAGGAACAAGGTTGTAAAGTAGCCAACCAATAAAATAGCCTAACTTAATTTGTAGGCTTAAAGGCAGGTGAGTCGCTAGCTTGGCTAAAAAAAATCCAACAATAGATAGCCAGTATTTAGGTTTTAATAGATAATAAGAAAACTTATCTTGCATAGATTAACCAGTATTTTTCTTTAAAAAACATGAGTTTATTGTGTTATTTTAATGTTAAATATTAACTTTAAGTTTTATTTGAAATGAGTCATATGTTTTTAATAGCCAAATTATATTAGCCTAAAGGCCCAAGTTGTTTTATGGTTATGAAACGCGAATGATGAAAGGTTAGTCTAACTTTCGTCGTTCGGAGTCTGTTCTTAATAATTTTTCTTAGGAGTGTGGCTTATATGAAAAGACAAAAACGTAACAAACTCACTAGAGCGCATAATAAAGGATTTGCAGCTGGCATTAAAGGGAAATCAAGTGATAACTGTCCATTTAATTCATGTGATATCAGAGAGTATTGGCTAAGTGGTTGGCGAGAAGCTCGAACAGCTTTAAGCAACGGCTATTTCGTATAACTTGATGATAATTAACCTCGAATTCAACCTTATTAATTTATTGAGATGAGAAAGCCTAAGGTTACCTTAGTAAGATTGCCTTTTATCCTAATCTGAGCAATTAATAACTTTCTTAGTATTCGAGTTGTGTAGAAGTCTTGCTATAATAGCGATTAACTTAATCGCTATTAGTTAGTTTTTAATGCTTAAAACCAATTTGCAAGAATTTCCTTTTCCTAAGCCGCCTAGGCAAATTAGTGTTGTTGAGGCGGAATCATTTCATCAAGTCTGCACTGAGCAGTTAAAACAGAATAATGCAGTTTTAATTGCTCACTATTATACTGATCCTGCTATTCAAGAATTAGCTGAAAATACTGGTGGTTTCGTAGGTGATTCGCTCGAGATGGCTAAGTTTGGCGCTTCCCATGCGGCGACAACTTTAGTTGTGGCTGGCGTAAAGTTTATGGGTGAAACCGCTAAAATGCTCAGTCCTGAAAAACGGGTTTTAATGCCGGCTATTGATGCAACTTGTTCTCTCGATTTAGGTTGTCCAGCCGAAGATTTTCAAGCATTTATTCAGCAACATTCTGATAGAGAAGTGGTCGTTTATGCAAACACTTCAGCCAAGGTAAAAGCTTTAGCTGACTGGGTTGTGACTAGTAGTATTGCTGTTGATGTAATTAAGCATTTAGATGCGCAAAATAAAAAAATTCTTTGGGCGCCAGATAAACATTTAGGCCAATATATTCAAAAGCAGACTGGAGCTGATATGTTATTGTGGCAGGGACATTGTATTGTACATGATGAGTTTAAATATCAAGCGCTTAAAAAAACCATTGCAATGTATCCTAAAGCTACGGTTTTAGTTCATCCTGAGTCGCCTGAGTCAATAGTTGAGTTAGCTGATTATGTTGGCTCAACATCACAGCTTATTCGTGCGGCAAAAACAACATCTCAGTCTCAGGTCATTGTTGCGACTGAGAAGGGGATCTTTCATAAAATGCAGCAAGCTGCTCCGGATAAGGAGTTAATTATTGCTCCAACAGCAGGTGAGGGAGCAACTTGCCGAAGCTGTGCTCATTGTCCTTGGATGAAAATGAATCAGCTAGAAAATATGGCTACTGTCTTTGAGCAGGAAAATAATGAAGTTTTTGTGGATGCCAAGTTAATAGAAAGAGCGCTGATACCATTAGAACGTATGGTTAATTTTAAGAATTAACTTTAACAATTCATCTTAAGCTATTGATTTTAAAAATATTTTTATATGTCTAAGCCTCTTTTGAGTTTGCTGACTATTGATTATAGTCTTGGTAAATGAGTCAGTGATTGGCTTAATCAAAAGTGATTGGCTGCTATTTTAGGGGTAAGCAGAATGAGTAGTACAAATAACTTAAATATCGATTTAATGATCATTGGTGTCGATAAGGCTGGTACCACAGCATTATTTAGACACTTAGCGCAGTCAGATAAAGTGAGCTCTCATGAGCAGAGGGAAATGTTTTATTTTCAATCTGATCGTGAGTATGAGCAAGGACCTGATTACGCCAAGAAAAAATATTTTAGTGACGATAGTAAAGCATTAGTGTTAGCCAAGAATGTTATGCAAATAACATCTGAAACAGCGCTTAAAAGACTTAAAAAAGATTGTCCTGATATCAAATGTATATTGATGTTGAGAGATCCTGCAAGGCGTGCTTACTCTGCTTATAATTATGCCAAATTACAGGGACTTGAAAGTAAAACATTTGATGAAGC
>CAYPMT010000053.1:0-16154 GCA_964411875.1 uncultured Kangiellaceae bacterium | reverse complement strand
GGCGTTTGAGTATAACCACAGTCTACACATTGAATACTTTGGTCATCTTGGTTTAACAAGAGTGAATCCATTGATTGGCAGTTAGGGCATTGAGCGCCAGCAATAAAGCGTTGGTTTTTTTTCATTGGTTTATTTTAAGATGTTAATTTTTTTGTAATTATCCTAATGCTTCGAGTTTTTCATTAATCTCGAGCCACTCTTCTTCAGTTGTTTCTATATTAGCATTAAGTTGGTTAGTACGTTGGACAATATCATTAAGCTTTGCTTTATTTTCGTCATCGTACATATCATCATTGACTAGTTGTTTATCTAGAATCTCTTTTTCTTGTTGCCATTCTTGTATTTGCTTTTCAATTGTTTTTAGTCGTTTAACCAGTGGCGAGCGTTGTTGTCGACGTTCGGCTTCTAAGCGTTTTTTCTCTTTTCGGTTAGATGCGGAGTTTGATTTTTTTGTGTCTGTTGACTTTGTTGTGCTTTTCCACTGATTTTCATTGAGCCATTTTTGATAATGATTGAGATCACCATCAAAAGGGTGAACTTGGCCATCATTGACTAACCAAAATTCATCAACAACTGATTCCATCAAACTCTTGTCATGAGCAACTAGTAGAACAGCACCCTGATAATTTTGTAAAGCGAGCGATAGCGCTTCTCGCATTTCAATATCAAAATGGTTAGTTGGTTCATCGAGTAGTAATAAGTTAGGTTTTTGATAAGTGATCATGGCGAGTACTAGGCGAGCTTTTTCACCACCAGAAAAGCCAGCTATTTTTTTTACGGCTTTATCACCATGAAAGGCAAAGCCACCTAAAAAGTTTCTGGCAACTTGTTCGCTAATTTTTGGGTCAATAGTTTGGAGATGCCATAGTGGTGACTGATCAAGGTTCAGTTGTTCAACTTGATGTTGAGCAAAATAACCGGCATTGAAATGTTTGTTTCGATTAATTTCACCAGCTTGCGAAGCTAGTTCGCCACAAATTAATTTTATAAGGGTTGATTTACCTTGACCATTGCGTCCTAATAAACCAATTCGCTGGCCAGCAAATAGTTTTAGATCAATATCTGATAAAACAGTTTTGTCATCATAGCCAACATTAGTATTTTCAATGCTAATTAGCTCAGTAATATTTTGGTTGATCTCAAAAAATTCGAAACCAAACTTGGTTTTTATTCTGACGGCACTGACCTTATCCATTTTCTCGAGTGCTTTGACTCGGCTTTGAGCTTGAGTGGCTTTGCTTGCTTTGGCTTTAAAGCGAGTAATAAACTTTTCTAAATGTTCAATTTCTTTTTGTTGTTTTTCAAATTGTGCTTGCTGTAAAACTTCATGTTGTAGCTTTTGTTTTTCAAAGCTTGAGTAGTTGCCGGTATAAAGCACCAACTTCTGTTCATTAAAATGGAGAATATGATTGCAAAAGCTATCTAAAAAGTCTCTGTCATGAGAAATTGTCATTAACATCGCATCGTATTGATTCAAAAAACCTTGTAGCCAGAGAACCGCTTCCAAATCAAGATGGTTGGTCGGCTCATCGAGCAATAATAAATCAGCCGGTTGAATCAGGGCTTGAGCCAAGTTGAGACGCATACGCCAACCACCGGATAAGGTTTTTACTTGAGCTTGCATTTGTTCTTCGCTAAAACTAAGCCCTGTTAATAGTTTGGCGGCTTGACTTGGTAAAGACCAAGCGTTAATGGTTTCTAAGTCAGCATGGATTAAAGCAATTTTATCGCCATCTTGTTCTTGCTCAGCTTGAGTTAATTGAGTATTTAATTGATGATAAGTTTGATGGCCTGATAATACATACTCAATCGCATTTAATTCACTGGCAGGTGTTTCTTGTTTGGCAGAGCTAATTTGCCATTTTGGAGGCAGTTCTAATTCACCTTCTTCAGCGGATAACTCATTGCGGATAAGTTGAAACAAGGTTGATTTACCGCAACCATTGTGTCCTACAATACCAATTTTTTGGTTGGGATATAAAGTGAGATCAATATGTTGTAATAATGATTGATTAGCTTGTGATAATGAAAGTTTCTTGAACCGTATCATAAATAAATTAGTCTTGTTAGAAGCTGGTTAGGATTGGCGATAATTTTCAAGGAAACTAGCAAGATTATCCATAGCTTGTTGTAGTTCTTGTTTTTGAGGCAAAAAAACAATTCGAAAGTGATCGGGTTTAGGCCAATTAAAAGCACTACCATGAACGAGTAGTACTTGTTTTTCTTTTAAAAAATCCAAAATAAATTGCTCATCGTTTTTGATATTAAATTTGGCGGTATCAATTTTAGGAAAAAGATACATGGCGCCTTTAGGTCGAACACAACTCACACCATCAATATTATTAACAAGCTGATGACTTAAATCCATTTGCTGATAGAGTCTACCATCAGTTTTTACTAAGTCGTTAATACTTTGATAGCCCCCCAGTGCTGTCTGTACAGCATGCTGCATCGGCATGTTAGCGCATAAGCGCATGGATGAAAGTATGTCGAGGCCATTAATATAATCTTTCGCTAAATGTTTAGGGCCTGTGATAATCATCCAACCAACGCGAAAGCCAGCAACTCGATAATTTTTTGAAAGACCACTAAAAGTTATACAAATAACGTCATCACTCAGTGTTGCAATTGGAATATGTTGATTGCCTTCATATAAAATTTTGTCGTAAATTTCATCACTGTAGACAATGAGCTTATTTTCTTGAGCAATTTTGGTTAAATGCTTTAAAAACTCTTTAGGGTAGACAGCTCCGGTTGGATTATTCGGATTAATTAAAACAATGGCTCGAGTTCTTGATGTGATTTTTGATTGGATATCATTTAAGTCAGGTAGCCAATCTGAAGATTCATCACATAAATAGTGAACAGGATTCCCGTCAGCCAATTTAACCGAAGCTGTCCATAGTGGATAATCGGGAGAGGGAATGAGTACTTCATCGCCATTGTTTAATAAAGCCTGCATGGCCATAACAATTAATTCACTAACGCCATTACCTAAGTAGATATCATCGACAGATATATTTGATAGCCCAAAAGTTTGATAATATTGGTGAATAGCAACTTTAGCTGAATACAGCCCATTAGATGCGCCATAACCTTGGGCAGCGGGTAAATGATGAATAACATCTTTGACAATGTCTTCAGGTGCCTCAAAACCAAAAGGTGCTGGATTGCCAATATTAAGCTTTAGGACTTTATGGCCATTTTCTTCAAGCTTTTTAGCTTCATCTAAGACTGGACCACGAATATCGTAGCAAACTCCTTCGAGTTTATTGGATTTTTTTATATTATTCATTGTTTACAGATAGAAAGCAGAATTTATTAAAGTATAGTAATTGGTTTTAGGTCAAAGTTAAAAGGTTAAATAGTTTTTAATGTCACTATGCTGAGTACTTTAGTTCTGTTTGTGCGATTGAGTAGAGTATATGGACCTAAACTCTAAATAGAAAAGTGAAGCAGTTTATTGTATTAATAGACTGATAGTGATAAGTTTTCGTTTATTCTAATAGATATACTAGGTTCATTATTAATGAAGCTGATTGTTCAGGCAGGCTTATTAATATCGGCAGTCTTGCTGGTGTGCATAGGTCATGCTGCTGAGCCTTTATCCAAACTTGATATTTATCCTTCTTATACAAGTAAGAATAAAAATGTTCTTATAGGAGAAAATTTAGCGCTCGATTTTTTAAAGCAGAATAAAGCTAAGTATTATCCGAAAACCAATATTGATGACATTAAGCTAGAAAATGTTCGTTCAAGTTTGTTGGCCGACCATTATTATTTTCAGCAGTATCTTAATGGCATGCCTGTTGACCAAAGTCATATTATTGTATCCCTATCAAAAAATAATCAGGTTTCCCGAGTTTTTAATAATATTATGCCGGTGAGTGATGCAGTGATGCCGCTGTCTAAAAAAAGAGTGAGTGATAGACAGGCGCTTGAAAAAGCTTGGGGTTACTTACAAGCTTCAGGGAAATTGCATGCCCAGCCTAAGTCTAACTTAGTTTATATACAGCATAATGGCGGTATGATTTTGGTGCATAAAATTAATCTTGTTGTTGATACACCTCGTGGTAGTTGGGTTTTATACATTAATGCCAATAATTATGATGTGATAAGTGCTCATCGGATTGATATACGCTGTGGTGGAGAAGCCCATGTGCATGGCGGAGAAGTTCATAAGCATGCAAATAGAGAAAGTAGCAAACTACAAACAACTCTAAAAAGTAAACGACATCGTTCATTAGATTCTGCATTAGCTGAGTTAGCGTTATCCAGTAAAAATAGAAACAAAAAATATTTGGTTTACGATAAGAGAGTGGATGTAACCGCTTTGGTTTTTGATCCTGATCCAAGAACGACACTGAGTGATGAGACTTTAGAAGATGACTCCCCGCCTTCTAGTTTCGATGGAGCCTATTTAACGAGAACATTAAAGGATGTGACATTAGAAAATGGTGTTTATAGTCTAAAGGGGCCCTGGGTATCGGTTGTTAATTTTGAAGCGCCTAATTTAGCACCTAGTACGACAACTGATGGCCAGTGGTTAGCAAGACGTGGTGATACTGCATTTAATGATGCAATGACTTATTATCATATTGATAAAAATCAACGTTATATTCAGTCGCTGGGTTTTGTTGGCTCAACAGGTATTCAGCAAAACTCTATTCAAGTTGATACTAATGGTCTCAGAGGCAATGATCAGTCTCAATATTATCCCGGGCTTAACCGGTTATCATTTGGGCATGGTTGTGTTGATGATAATGAAGATGCCGATGTGATTTTACATGAATATGGTCACGCAATTACTTTTTCCATCAATCCAAACTTTGTCGGCGGTGACTCAGGTGCTATAGGTGAAGGATTTGGAGACTATTGGGCTGCGTCTTATAGTTATAGTACGCCCAATGGATTATCCTTTCGACCCGAGTGGGTTTTTACTTGGGATGGTCATAGTAGTTGTTGGTCTGGTCGTCGAGTTGATACAGTCGATGCTCGTTATGATCCGGAAAAACAATATGGCGCTCATCAAATTGTTGATGGTGTTAATGCAGATGAGCTTTGGTCAACAGCAATTGTTCAGCCCTTACTTGAGTTGATCAATGATGGTGTGAGCCGTTCTGAAGTTGATCAAATTATTTTAGAGGCACAATTTGGGCTAGGCTCTGACATTACTATGCGTGAAATGGCGCAATCAATTGTTGATACAGCCAAAGAGTTATTTCCTAATGGTTCTCATGCGAGTGTTTTTGATGCCCGTTTTAAGCAAATGAATATTTTAGAACCAGAAAAAGAGGACAGTGGTAGTTTAGGGTGGTTGCTATTGATGTTAGTTGCTTGGTTTCATCGCAAAATTACTTTCTCGTTAATACCGAATTAAATCATTAATTTTTAAGGCATTGAAATTGAGTATTAAACTTTTTTTTGGGTTATTCTTGGTAATAAGTTTACTGACAGCTTGTAAACATGTTGATATTCAGGCTAGCGCTATTACAATTTTTGATCAACAAAGCAATTTATTAGGAAAAATTGAAAGCGAAGAAGCGCTATTAGCTTTTCATTCTAGCTGGAAGGAAAAATATAAAGTTATTGTTAAAAAACTACCTGAATTTAATTATCGACTAGCTATACCTACAAAAGATGAGCAAGTTGATGTGTGGGAATATTCTAAACAAGGTTATGTTAAGTTAGTCAATGATCCCCAGCATATTATTTATAGCGTTGATCTTCCTATAGTAAACAATGCTATTGATTAAGTTGTCAGTTAATAAGTTAGCTTTTTAATACTGATATTATCTAGTTAAAGGCTTTTATTTTAAGTAATAGTGAACCATCAGTGTTTAAATTAGTCTGGTTAGTTATTGAGGGCTAGATAATTTGGGAAAACTAAATAATCTGGTCAGTTAGTAGAGGATTCCAGCTATATTCAGGATTAGGTCTATTGGAGATATCGATGCCACTGTTAAATATATTTCAAAATGTTTCCTTCACTATCCTTGATAAAGCATTATTGGTATTATTGACACCTTGTTTTTAGAAAACATTGTTTCAAATAAAAGAGTAGATTTTAGGAGTTATGGTGAAAAACCTAATTATAACAATAGCATCACTGATTACTATTGTGGTCGCGGTACTTATTTTACCTGCTGCTTGTCAGCAAGAAAAACCTTCACAAGCCTTGACGATGAATAAAGAATCATTGTCCAGCAAGGGTATAGCAGATTCTTCAAAAGAGTCGACTAATAATGAAAGTTTTAAGTTAGCGCAAAATGATACGCCAAAATCTGTACCTTTAGTGACAGTAGCCGATAAATTTGAAGTTGTTGAACGGCAAGTAGAATGTGATAAACCAACAGTGATTGAGTTTTTTGCTTATCATTGTAAGCATTGTTATACCATGCACCCTCAAGTTATTGAATGGCGTGAGAAAAACAAAGACAAAGTTGATTTTGTGATGATACCTAGCCATTTGGGTCATCAACAACTTAGCGTATTATTACTCATTCATCATGCTGCTAAGGCTGTTGGTGTTTTGGATAAAGCTCAAGATGCTTTGTTTGATCGTTTTCACAAAGAAAAGAAGTTGTTTGGCTCAGAAGATGAGGCAGTTGATTTTCTTGTTCAACAAGGCGCTGATAAAGATAAAGCTAGACAAGCTTTAACTGATCAAAAGGCTTTAACTGAAGCAATTAATGCTGATTTTGAATTATTAAAAGCCTATAAAATCACTTCGGTTCCCAAATTATTAGTGAATCATCGTTATATAACTAATGCTGGTATGGCTGGTGGTCATGAACAACTTTTTAAAGTGGTTGATGAGCTACTAAAAAAAGAACATGAATGCCACGCTAAGTAATTGAGTCAACTAAAACGCCCTGACATTAGCTTACCTTAAGCTTCTTTTACAAAAGGTTCACACTTCTTGTTATCTGCTTTACATAACCGGGTAAAGCAGATGTTTTCCTCAATTTAATCAATAACCTGGTAATTTAAATGAATTAGGCTAGACTTTTATAATAATGCTTAAGAGTTCTTGAGACTGATCAATAAAGGTGACTCAACTTGGCAACTTTTGAAGAACAACGAAAATATATCAGACTTTGTTTACGAACAGATGTGTTAGTTTCTGGAGAAGGTTTTACTCGATTCAAAACGAATACGATTGATTTTTCTGAGGGAGGCTTGTTTGTTGAGGGAAAAGCTTTAAGCGTGCTTGATATAGATACCATTGTTCAAATACAGTTGGCAGATGGCCCTAAAAACTCGCCGTTACTTAATGCAAGGATTGCTTGGACCAATAGTTATGGTGCTGGTATTCAATATCTGCTTGATGAAGATAAGCCATCAGATTAGCCTTTATATCAACGGGTTTATTTATCGGACCAAACAGCATATTCATTGTTTGATGGATCTGAAAAATGAAAACGCCTTCCGCCAGGAAAAGAAAAAGTTGGTTCTATAATTTTCCCACCTGCTTGTTCAATTTTTTGTTGAGTGTCGATTAGATTGTGGCTATAGAATACAATTAAAGCACTACCTTTTTGAGTTGAGCTTGATAGCTCAGATTTAAAAAAACCGCCATTAATCGTACCATCAAAAAAAGCCGTATATTCTTCACCATAGTCTTGAAATGACCAATTAAATACTTGTTGAAAAAAAATTTTAGTAGTACCTAAGTTATTTGAGGGTAATTCAAGATAATTAATTTTTTCATGTTGGTTCATATTAGAAGACCTTTAAAAATTGATTTAAGAGCGATTGAGTAAACTTTGAACGTAGATAAAAGCCTCTTGGAAGCGTATCAATAATAGCTCCTTCGGGACCAATTGTTTGGGTTGTGGCCCTAGCATTTGCTGCTTTAGGACGAACTTGTAGTATTTCACCATCGCGGGCTGTTATTTGATCAACTTCGCCAAGACTGACTCGATCCATCACATACTCCCAATCTTGTCTGAGTAAGTTAAGTTCTTGAACACTTGCTTGCCAAAGAAAAGGTGTAGCTATACGAGATAAATAAGTTTCTTCATTAGAGTTTTTAGCGATAGGTACCCAAAGAACGTGATTAAGCTTTTTATAAACGCCGCTGTTTTGCCATAGCTGAAGTTGACCTGGCTTAAGATTAACGACACAAACATAGGTTGATTCTTGAACTTTTCCCTGATAATCAATGGGTAATGTTTTTAATTCAATGCCAAGGTGTTGAAAGTCTGGCTGTGACAAATTACCTGAATTAGCACCAAGGCAGGTTTCAATAAATTGGCCCTGCCAGCCTTTTTGTGTTTTCAAATTAGCTGGTGCATCTATATTAAATTGAGATGCGAGGTCACCAATAGTTTTGCCAGCCATTGATTCAGCTCGCTTCATAAGTTCTAAAATAGATTCAGGTGGAAGTAATTTACACATTAATAAAATTGTTCGTTGCAATAAATGAGCATACTGAATGCCAAAACATTGGTACTTATTTTTTTATCATATTAAAGAAATTTGCTGATTTAGCAATTGTATGGTTGAATTACTTCATAGAGTATTTATTTGGTATCGATAAGTGATTGATTCAGACGGATTTCGAGCCAATATCGGCATCATTGTATGCAACGATTTTGGCAATCTGCTCTGGACCAGACGCATAGGACAAAATTCATGGCAATTTCCTCAAGGTGGTGTAGACCCGGGAGAGTCGGCTGAACAAACTTTGTTCAGAGAGTTAAAAGAAGAAATAGGATTAGGTAGGCAAGATGTAAAAATTTTAGCTTCAACCAAGAGTTGGTTGAAGTACCGTTTGCCTAATCGCTATATTCGCCAGAATAGCCATCCTTTATGTGTCGGTCAAAAGCAGAAATGGTATATGTTGCGATTAACGAGCAATGAGTCGCAAATACGTTTTGACGCAACTGGTCATCCAGAATTTGATGACTTTATGTGGGTGAGCTATTGGTATCCATTGCGTCAAGTAATTGCGTTTAAACAAGCGGTTTATCGTCAAGCATTAAGTGAGCTATTACCTTTTGTTATTGAGCAGCAGAGCCGTCAGCGCGAATCGAATCGCCAGCGAAAAAATAATAAAGGGCATCGCTCCAACCGTAAGCATTAGAAATTAAAAAAGCTAGGAGAATGCCATTGTTGCAAAAATTGCGACAGGTTACCCAGTTTGTCAGTATTGCTGAAAACCAACAACAAATGCTTGAAGTATTGGTTAGTCAAGTTTGTGAAGCATTAGCTGTTGAGGTTTGTTCTGTTTATGTGGCTGATGAAAAACTAAATTATTTTAGTTTAACTGCTTGTGAAGGTTTAGATCCTAATTATATTGGCCGTATTAAGGTTGATTACAAACAAGCATTGGTTAGTCTTATTGGGCAGCCAACGGAATCAGATTTCACAGAGAGGTATGCTGATAGTGAAACCTTTCAACGTGTTTCGGAATTTGATGGTAAGCAATTAAAAGCATTTCTTGGTGTTCCGATCATTCATCAAAGAAAGTTATTTGGGGTTTTGGCGGTTCAACAAGAACAAGCTCGCCATTTTGAAATTGATGAAGAGACTTTTTTAATATCGCTCGCCGCACAAATTTCTCCTGTTCTTTCACGAAACCAAACTAGTTCCATTATTTGGGATAAGCAACCATTGACTCGTAATATTCATGGCACTGCTGCTTCACCAGGTATTGCTATTGGGCAGGCTCAAATAGTTTTTCCCTCTGAAAATATTCATGCTGTGCCAGACAGAAAAGCTAATGATATTGATCAAGAGCTGCAGCTATTAGCTAATGCTGTTGATAAAACACATGAGCAGTTAGAAGAAATGTGTGAACAAATGCAGGGTAAAGTATCCGATCAAGAAATTTCTTTATTTAGAGCTTATCAACAAATTCTTGGTTCAAAAGGTTTAGCCGAAGAAGTAGAAAAAGTTATTCGACAAGGTTTTTGGGCTGCGACAGCATTAAGAAAAGTGGTACAAACTCATTTAAATGAATTTAAGTCAATGGATGATCCTTATTTGCGAGAAAGGGGTAGTGATTTAGAAGATTTAGCTAATCGCGTTTTAACTCATTTGCTCAGCTCTAAAGATTCAAAATATAACATTAAACCAGGCACCATTATTGTTTCTGGGAATATTACTGCTGGCATGATTGCGGAATTACCCATTGATAATATAGTTGGCATTGTTTCTTTAAAAGGTTCATCAACTTCCCATGCAGCTATTTTGGTTAAAGCATTAGGTTTGCCGGCTATTATGGGGCTGGAATCTTGTCCGATTACACGTATGGATAATCAGCAGCTAATTATTGATGGTTATAACGGGCAGCTGTATATTTCGCCGAATCAAGAGATTGTTGGGCAATATAAAAGATTGCTTGAAGAAGAAAAACAATTAGATGATGAATTAAGCCTAGATGCAGGCTTACCCAATATGACCAAGGATGGGGTATTGATTAGTTTAATGATTAATAACAGTTTCAGCATGAATATTAAACAGGCCGAAAGTCATGGTGTTGATGGGATTGGTTTGTATCGTACTGAAATTCCTTTTATGCAATTGGATAACTTTCCTTCAGAAGAAGAACAAGTAAAAATTTATAGACAAACTATTCAAAGCTTTGCTGATTTGCCTATCACTATGCGGACTTTAGATATTGGTGGTGATAAGCAGCTCAATTATTTTGGTATTGATGAAGATAATCCTTTCTTAGGCTCGAGAGGTGTTCGATTTACACTAGCCTATCCAGAAATATTCTTGATTCAATTGAGAGCTATCTTTAGAGCAAGCTTAAATATTAAGGGTTTAAAATTATTACTGCCAATGATTAGTACGCATGAAGAGCTGAATCGATGTTTACAATTTATTGAACAAGCCTTTTGTGAGGTTGAGGAAGAATTTGTTAATGAACAACAGAAGTTATATAAGCCTCAAATTGGTATTATTATTGAAGTGCCAGCCAGTATTTTTCAGTTAAAATCATTTGCCAAAAAAATTGATTTTGTTTCAGTTGGTACGAATGACTTAGTCCAATATACCATGGCAGTTGATCGTTGTAATTTGCGTGTTAAAAAACTTTACAATCATTTTCAACCGGCAGTATTAAATGTCTTGAACTTAATTGCTAAAGAATGTAAACAACTAAAATTACCAACGCAAGTTTGTGGTGAAATGGCTGCAGATCCATTAGCTATTTTACTATTAGTCGGCATGGGGTATTTTGATTTAAGTATGAATTTACGAAGCTTAAACAGAGTAAAGCGGGTTATATCACGATTCACTTTAACTGAAATGCAGCAGTTAGTTTCTGACGTTGATGGTTTTGAGAGTGCGCCCAAAGTTAAGGATTATTTGTTTAAAATACTTGAAGAACGTGGCCTAGCTGGTCTGGTTAGAGCCGGAAATTAAAAGTAGCGATAGCAATGAAAGATCAACAAACGCTATACAATAAACTTATTTTTTAGCGGTATATTTTTGGAAATTTGGTTACCACTTATTTTAGCCGGTTTACTTGCGGGTTTTTTTGCCGGTTTGCTCGGTATTGGTGGCGGTTTTATTATTGTCCCAGTTTTGCTGCTCTTATTGCCTAAAATTGGAATACCAGATGTTGTTACACCTCATTTTGCCATTGCTACTTCTTTATTGTGTATCTGTATAACCGCTTTAGTCTCAACGCGGTCGCATCACTTAAAGTCGGCTGTTGATTGGCAGGTAGTTAAACAACTAACTTTAGGTTTGGTTATCGGCGCCGGATTAGGTGCGCTGTTAGCGTCTAGTATTAATGGTAAAAGTTTAATTATTATTTTTGTTTGTGGCGCACTTATAACAGCGACTTACCTGTTATCTGGTCATAAACCCAGTTCTCATTCTAATCCTACAAAATGGCACTTTTGGGCTTATGGGAATTTCGCTGGCGGTATTTCGAGTTTAATTGGTATTGGTGGTGGTTCTTTGATTGTACCCTTTTTAATTTATAAAGGAAAAGCAGCCGCTCATGCGGTTGGCACAGCGGCTGCTTGTGGTTTTCCTATCGCCTTTAGTGGTGTATTGGTTTACGCTTATTCGGGTAGCCAAGAGTCAATATCGATTGATTATGCAACGGGTTATCTGTATTGGCCGGCATTTTTAAGTATTGTTATTTTATCGAGCCTAACGGCTCCTTTGGGCGCTAAATTAGCTCATTTTTTACCTGAAAAGCGGTTACGCCAAGTTTTTGCACTTTTTTTATTTTTCACCAGCGCTCAAATCATTTATAGTCATTGGTCTTAAATTCTTAATCCTTTTTTCTTAGTACGGAGTATCAAGTTGGAGTATCCGGTTTTTGACCCAGTTATCTGGCGTATTTGGGGTTCCATTGGCCTTAATTGGTATGGCCTTATGTATTTGTTAGGTTTTGCTGGTGCTTGGTGGATGGCAACGGCCCGTAGCAAGCAGTCGAATAGTCCCTTTAATCCTCAGCAAGTAAGCGACTTTTTATTTTACGGTTTTTTAGGGGTAATTATCGGCGGCCGTGTTGGTTATATGCTGTTTTATCAATTTAATGTACTACTTGATAACCCTTTGTCTTTGTTTAAAATCTGGGAAGGCGGTATGTCATTTCATGGCGGTTTACTTGGTGTGTTAGTTTCTTTTTGGTATTCCTCTAAGAAATCAAAAGCAACCTTTTTTACCACAGCTGACTTTTTTGCGCCTATGGTTCCTATTGGTTTAGCGACAGGACGTTTCGGTAACTTTATTAATGCAGAGTTGATGGGAAAAGTGACAACTTTACAGTCGACGCCTTGGGCTATGCATTACCCCGATGATCCGGTAGGTGTTTATCGTCACCCCTCAGTAATCTACGAATGTTTATTGGAAGGTGTTGTTTTATTTATTATTTTATATTTATTTAGTAAAAAGCCTCGGCCTAAAATGGCAGTGAGTGGTTTATTTTTATTAGGCTATGGAACTTTCCGCTTTTTTGTTGAATATTATCGAGAGCCAGATGAGCATTTGAGAGGATTAGCAGAGTCTTTTTTATCGATGGGACAAATTTTATGCCTACCGATGATTTTAGGCGGTATTTTGTTATTGTTATTAGCTTATAAACAGTCGGGCTATAAAGAATCGCATAAAGAAAAACACGTTTAATTTTGAGGTATTCATGAAGCAGTATTTAAAAATGTTGGCAGATGTTTTAGAAAATGGAACTGATAAAGGTGATCGAACGGGTACTGGAACGCGTAGTTTATTTGGTTATCAAATGCGTTTTGATTTACAAAAAGGCTTTCCATTATTAACCACCAAGAAATTACATATTCGCTCGATTACTTATGAGCTGTTTTGGTTTCTTAATGGTGATACTAATATTAAATATTTACAAGATAATGGTGTTAATATTTGGAATGAGTGGGCCGATGAAAAAGGTGACCTGGGGCCTGTTTATGGTGAGCAATGGCGACGTTGGCAAAAACCTAATGGCGAAGTTGTCGACCAAATCTCTAATGTGGTGAACACGATTAAAACTAACCCGAATAGCCGACGAATGTTAGTCGTTGCTTATAATCCTGGTGTTGCCGATGAAATGGCCTTACCGCCATGCCATTCTTTGTTTCAATTTTATGTGGCTAATGGCAAATTATCCTGTCAACTTTATCAACGGAGTGCTGACATATTCCTTGGTGTGCCTTTTAATATTGCCTCTTATGCCATGCTAACTCATATGATGGCACAACAATGTAACTTGGATGTTGGTGACTTTATTTGGAGTGGTGGCGATGTTCATTTATATGCGAATCATTTTGAACAAGCCAAAGAACAATTAACAAGAGAACCACTTGAGCTGGCACAATTAAAAATCAATCGAAAACCAAAAGATATTTTTAGTTATGAGTATGAAGACTTTGAAATCACGGGTTATAAACCACAGCCACATATTCCTGCACCAGTTTCGGTTTAAAGAATAACATCTAATTAGAAAATAATTAGTTAGAAAGAAATGAGTTAGAGAGCGGTCATGAAAAAACCAGTTATTTCACTTATCGTAGCCATGGCCAATAACCGGGTAATCGGTAAAGATAATCAAATGCCTTGGCATTTGCCGGCGGATTTAAAACATTTTAAATCAGTGACTATGGGTAAGCCGATTATCATGGGTCGAAAAACTTATGAATCAATTGGTCGTCCGTTGCCAGGACGAAAAAATATTGTGATTAGTCGTAATGCTGATTATCAAGCTGCAGGTTGTGAAATGGCTAACTCTTTAGAAAGCGCATTAGAATTAGTTGCAGATGTCGAAGAAGTGATGATTATTGGTGGAGGTTTTCTTTATCAACAAGCGCTAGCATTAGCGAATAAGTTATATTTAACTTTTATCGATTTGACGGTTGATGGAGATACTTATTTTCCTGAGTTTGAGCATTTAGATTTGCGAGAAGTTAAACGCGAAAAGCATCGGGCTGATGAGAGTAATCCTTATGACTATGAGTTTGTTGAGTTTGTTATAGAGTAATTGATAGCTACATTCGCCATAGCTTATCAATTAAATGATACAAATTTTTCATGGCAGAAAATTTTTCAGCATCATAATTTAGCTGACTTAATTTAAAGTAACATTTAAGTAATTTATTTTCTTGCTGCAAATTAAGATCAAAATTAATACTCAAGCCTGCCAAATCGAAAAAAGGATCGCTAACACAAGCATACTCCCAGTCTAAAATATAAAGCCCTCTAGAATAAAGAATATTTTGAGGTGATAAATCATGATGACATAAAGCTGATGGTTGAAAATATTGAATCGCTTTTTGTGCATCGTTTATAAGTATATCTAGGTACTTTAATGCAACAGTTTGCTTGTCTACTCTTTTTAGATAACGCTCTAAATGCTCATGTATATCAATCTTTGGGAATTTGGCGCAGTCAATATTGTGTAAATGAAATAAAAATAGCGCTATTTGATTAATAAATATTTTGTTATCAAATAACTGTTTTTCTGCATGAGGTTCATCTAGCCATTCAAAAATTCTAATATTCTTAGACTCAAAAAAGCAATTTGGCAAATTTTGAGAGAGCTCAATATTCTTATTCAAAGTTTGATTAATAGCGATTAATTCTTGAAAGGGTAATTTGTCAATATTTTTATGATTAATAATCTGAATAAAGAATTTATCTGAATTGACTGTTAATTGGTAATTACAATTAGACAGTCCATTATTAATAGTAACCCAATTTTTTTGTTGTGAAATTAATTGACCTCGGTCATCTTCAATTTTTTTTTGAAATTGAAAAATTAACTCTTGCCATATCATCAGAGTATGAGGCCACCAATTTGGGCTTTGAATATTATCAGACGATGGCATAATTTTGTTTGTCGTAACGAGCTTTCCATTTAAAATAGCCAAAACAGACAATAATGATATAGGCAAAAAATAATAATGCGGTTAAGGCTAATCCTTTCTGTACAAACAGATAAATTGAAACACTATCGATAACTAGCCAATAGAACCAATTTTCTAGGACTTTTTTGGCAACCATAAAGGTAGTAATAACAGCAAACCAGGTGGTAAAAGAATCAAGATAAGCAAAATCTTGCGTAGTATATTTCTCGAGAAAAAAACCAGATAGTAAAACTAATAGGGTTATTCCAACAATGATTATAAAGTGAATGTGAATAGGCCAACGAATAATAGGCCTTAATTCATTCTCTAGTTTTTTATTATTCCATTGATAAAAACCATAGATTGCCATTATTAAATAATAAATATTTAATAATGACTCCATATATAAATTGATGTCGAAAAATAAAACGGTATAAATTAATGTGCTAATAAAAGCGGCAGGCCAGCACCACAGGCTTTCTTTCATGGCTAATAATAAATAAGCTAACGCTAAAATAACCGCTAGCCACTCCCAATAAGAAGTGGTTATAAGCTGTTGTAAGAATTGTTCAGAAAATTCTTTCATTCATTATTTTTAGGGTTAACATCACTATTTAAAAACTTAGCGACAAATACTTGCTTACCGTAATTCTCAAATGAATATTTCACAACTTTATTAAGTAATGACATGATTAACTCATAATCACCAAAAACTTGAGTGCTCATAGTATTGGTATAAACATCAACTTCTTTAGCCGCATTAAGCTTTTCTACAATATCACCGATTATTTCTAAGAAGTTATCATCGAGTGGATAAAGACTTAA
>CAYPMT010000052.1:0-16375 GCA_964411875.1 uncultured Kangiellaceae bacterium | reverse complement strand
AGATGATAATGGTTATCCATAATGGCATAGGCAAAGATTTCAACAGCGAAAATATCACATAGTTCAACTATTCGCTTTTCTAACCAAGTTTTTCTATGAGTGTAATCAATGCCGGTTTCTTTATCGAGGCCACAAAGGAAAGCACGACGTACGCAACGATTAGTGCAGTGATAAAAGCCTGCGGAGCTGTTATCGATTAGATGTTTGCGAGCAATGGGCATAAAGTTCATCCTTGAATGTTTATCCTAAACTTATTTTGATTGAGTAAACAATTCAAATCAAAGGTCAATGGCTAGCTTAAGGATAGGAAATAGGACTTAATTGTTGTAGGATATTTTCTATAAATAGAGTGTCAGATATTATTTTCAGATATTATTATTGGAGCAGGTAGCTCTCATATGCTCAAAAACATTACAGATTAATTCGATATGTTTAATAAGGTACTGTACATTTTTCTTGGTGTAATTATTCTTCTTAATGGGTTATACCTGATGAATCAAAGAGTACATTCTAGTTTTAAGTACGGCACCATTGATTTCGGGCCAAACCATCACTTATTTGGTATAGTCGTTTCGACTATTGGAGTAATTATTTTGGTTGATTGCTGGAGAAAGTGGAAGAAATAAACAAATCAATCGGACCACAGTGAACTTATCCAAACTAAGCTCTAATCTTGAATCTTAAGACATCACTCAACCCAGCGTATTCTTTGTTTGATTTCCTTGTTCATAGACAGCTATCTTTGATATTGGTACAATGTATATACACTGTATATACTGGGTAAGAATATGAAGCTAAAGGTTACTGAATGGGGAAATAGTCATGGTATTAGAATTACTAGTGCCATGATGGAGCATTTGAACATTGATGCTGGTGATAACATTCAGATGAATTTTACTGATAAAGGCGTAGAGATTGTGAAAAATAATCAATCCTTGAGCTATCTAGAAGAGGTCAAAGCTTCTTTGTTAGAATCAATTTATGCGCAGAGTGCTCCTGTAGTTCCAGTTGATGATCCTTATAAAGAAGCCGATATTGCTTATATTGTTATTGCAATAAACCCTAGCAGTCCTGAAATTAGACAAGTTCCCAAAGATACTGAAAATGCTTTTTATACGCTAGCTGATGCTAAGGAAGCCGCTAGACAATACATTCAAACCTCGATTAACGAGGCAGAAAAATCGTTATCTGAACTTAGACAGGTTGGTATTGCTAATATCAGTTATATTTCATTATGAAAGAAAACATAAAAAACTTACAAACCTCTTATGAGCTATCTAGTCAACAAATTAATGATGCGGTTAATCCTTTAGAAGTTGCTGCTTTATTTGAGAGAGAGCAAGTTTCATATGTGCTGATTGGTGGCCACATGCTTTCCTTTTACACCGGTACTGCCAGAGCAACGGTAGATGTTGACTTTATTATTGGTGGTTCTGATTTTAATCGTGCGGTAAAAGCTATTGAAAAAGCTTACGCTCAGTTTAAACATAACGATCGTGTTTATCATGTTACCTATGACTCAAAGCAAACAGGACAAAAAGATCCTGAGCGCATTGATTTAGTAAAAGATGACTTTCCGCTCTTTCGACAAGTGGTGACAGATTATTGTCACACAATATTATCGGGTAATCACAAGGTAAAAATACCGACAGTTGAAGCAGCAATAGCCCTTAAATTTGCCGCTTCTATCTCACCCAATCGTGGTGATGAAAATAAACCGATTGATAACGCTGATCTTTTACGGTTAGTTCGTTCTAGAAATGATCTAGATGAGACAATGCTCGCTAAGCTGGGTGACTTAGTTTATTGTGGTGGTGGTAAAGAGTTGGTAGCTATTGTTAATGACATCAAGGCAGGAAAGCGAGTTAGGTTATAACTGTATGTAATTCACTCATTTTTGACTTGATGTAATTGGTATATAATCAATGAGGGCTGAGTTTTTGATTTCGTTAGTTTAACTCTGCTGATGAATTGGTAGTTTAATCGTAAAAGTTGTTCCTTTGCCCACTTCACTATCAACGGTCATTTCACCTTTGTGTTTTTGAATAATATTAAAGGATAAAGACAAGCCTAAGCCAGTACCTTCACCAATGGGTTTGGTGGTGAAGAAGGGATCGAATATTTTAATGAGATTTTTTTCTTCAATGCCTTGACCGTTGTCAGTGATTTTCACAAAAACATAGTCGCCTTCTTGTTTAGTCACAATACCAATTTTGCCATCTTCTTTGATGGCTTGGCTGGCGTTAATCAATAAATTCATAATGACTTGATTAACCTGCATGGGTAAACATTGAATGTTAGATAGTTCGCCATAATCTTTTTCAATGGTGGCAACATATTTTAATTCATGCGCGACTACTTTAAGTGTGCTTTCGATACCTTCATTAACGCTTGCTTCTTCCCATTCATTAGAGTCAACACGAGAGAAATGTTTGAGTGATTTGACAATTTCTTCAACGCGATTAATACCTTCTGATGATTCACTAATAAGACTGTCAATGTCTTCAATAATAAAATCAATTTCATATTCATCGTTAATAGCTTGAGCTTGCTTAATGAGATCTTGATTATCCATTTGTTTAAAAAGTGCTTGATACTTTTCAATGGCTTGTTTGAAATCCTGACTATAGCTTTGTAATGAGCCAAAGTTAGATTTAATAAAACCTACTGGGTTATTAATTTCATGGGCAACCCCTGCGGCTAGTTGACCAATGGATGCCATTTTTTCGGATTGTAATAGTTGGTTTTTAGCTTCTTCGAGTTTTTCAATTAAGGCTTGTTGTGCTTGTTTTTCTTTGGCTAAACGTTTGGTGGTTTTGCTTAAGTCCGTTTGAGCTAGTGCGGTTACCGTAGCATCTTTGACAGTTATACAAACATGAGTGACATTTCTATCTTCATCGGTTATTGGAAAAAGCGTACAGTTTTGCAGCATGTTTTGGCTGGTGCCTGTAATAGGGTTACTGCTTGTGAATTCAAATAAATTGGGTCGTTGTTCCCAACTAATAAAGCTGGAGTTTTTTAATAGAAAAACATTTTTAATTCGGTTTTCTAACCATTTTTGAGGTAGCGTGGGGTAGACTTCAAATAAGTTATGATTAATCACTTCCTCGTTGGCTTTGGGTGTGTGATCAGCTATAAAGTTATTCCATAAAATAATATTGTAATCCTTATCAATCGCAAGAATGCCCAAGTTAACTTGTAAAAAAGCCTTCTCTAATAAACTATTCATGACTGTCCTAACTGTGCATCGATTAAGCTATAAAGTTCATGAGAGTCTTGTTCTGTCATGCTAATAATTAAGGTTGCTTTCATTGCAATGTTGTCGGCTTCATAATTGACATTCATAAAAAGTGCATCAGTCCAGTTAACATCTTTGTCAGATAAAATGCTATGTACTGATGCTTTACCACTTACAATGGAGGGGGCACTAAAACTTAATGTAATTTTTAATTGCTCCGACAAACCATTGATACAAGCGCCGGATAAAATATTAGCTAATTCGAGAGTGAGCTCTTCAATGTTTTGTGAACTCATATCAGTTTTGTAGCCCATTAATTCTCCTAACTCAATTAGTTTGGAGTCAGGCTCGAGCAGTACAATCATTTCGCCACGTAAATGGCCTCTAAAGGATTGCAGCATCAGAGTGGCTTCTTTAGGCTGGTTTATTTTAGCGAGTGTTTCTTTTAGATTGTTTTGATTGATCCAGTGAGTGCCGGGCTCAGAGACATTTACTTTGCCACCAATAACTAAAGACAAAGACTCGGCAGCTCTGCCCATAGAAGCATTTAGAATGGATTGTATGGCATTTTGACGATCATCATCATAATTGTCATCAATAAACATAATCGTTGGTCAATTCGGTATCCTTTTAACTAATAAGATTAGCAGAGATATGTCTTTTTTCCTCTTTTTTTATGTGTTTATAAACCTAGCCAAAATATTGCTTTATTTGATATTTTTTATAACTAACTAATTATATTAACTTTTCTGTTTAGCTAGTCTTTGATTTGGATTTGTTTAGGCTGCTTTTTAGTAGAAGGGGTTGGTTGAGTTTGGGCAATTTCAATAAAGGTTTCAATACGGATTAGGCGGCGATCATGTTCTCTTAACTCTTTAGAAATATCGCTTAACATATTACCGGCTTGTTCAACTTTATCGGTCAAAAGCAGGACTTCTTTCATGGCTTTAACAGCATCACTGACAACACTCATCATTAAGCTCGCTTTTCTTGAAGTTGTTTAAGGGTTTTTTTAGCCTCTTGCAGGCCTTTACTAAGAGATTGTTTAGCTTTTGCGGTTGATTCATTAACTTGCTCGACTAGCGCTTTAAGTATGGCTTCTTCTTCGTCATTAGCGGGTTTATTAAGACAGCGCTCGCGAATTAGCTCAGATACGCTAATTCCTTCTTTATGCGCTTCAGCGCTTAAAAAAGCTTTAAAGTCAGGGGTTGTTAAAATAGTAACTCTTTCTGTTTTAGTGCTCATGTTTTGGTGCTCATGTTTTGGTGCTTAACTATAAAGCTAAAGCAGCTATGTTAGTTATTCATAGTCGGCTTCTATCAGTGTTAGGCGTTACTGCAGAATTATTAACATTATAATGCTAATGATAATGAATTTCAAGTAGGTGTTTTTCGCCAATATATTTCAGGGTGTACATTTAGAGATAACCCAAACATTCTCCAAAGCTCAAATATATCGCTAAATCAATTTACAATAACGGAATTGACGAGAAGTTTTTTATAAGGGGCTGTTTTGTGAGAGAATAGCCCCTATCTTTTTATATCAATAACAACATGAACTTACTATCACTCGATGATTGGCTCACCCACATTGAAAGCTTTAACCCAAAAGAAATTGAATTAGGTCTTAGTCGGGTTAATAAAGTTGCACAGTGCCTAGGGATTTTTCCATTAAGCTCTAAATCAATCCTGGTAGCTGGAACCAATGGTAAAGGTAGTTGTGTTGCCATGCTTGAGTCGATAGCTTTGCAGCAAGGCAAGTCAGTTGTTTGTTATACATCGCCTCATTTGTTGAGCTTTAATGAACGAATTCGTTTAAATGGTAAGAATGTTTCTGATCAAGATTTAATTGATGCTTTTCAGGCAATCGAAACCAAGCGACAAGACATACCACTAACATTTTTTGAGTTTACCACCTTAGCGGCCTTATTGATTTTCAAAAAGCAACAACCTGAATTAATCATTTTAGAAGTAGGTTTAGGTGGTCGTCAGGATGCCACTAATATTATAGAACCGGATGTTTCTGTGATTACAACGGTTGCCATGGATCATACGGACTGGTTGGGTGATAGCCTTGAAGCCATCGCTTATGAAAAAGGCGGTATTATTCGGCAAGGCAAGTCTGCTTTAGTAGGGGATACTAAAACGTTTAAATTACTCAATAAAGTTTTGCCTGAGTTTAGTAATGAGCTATTACTGGCTGAAAGTAACATCAGTTCTCTCACTCAATTATTAGGTGACAGCAAGGTTAACCCTTATTGTTTACTTCAGCAAAACCTTTTGTTGGCCAAACTGGCATTCGAAAAGTGTTTCCATTGTGCTATTGATAAAGCTGACTTTATTGAATCATTAGCCTCGATTTCTCTTCAGGGACGTTTTCAGCGAGTTGAGGGTTTGGGTGCATGCATTATTGTTGATGTGGCTCATAATCCTCAATCGACTGAGAATCTATTTCAACAGTTAGAGCAGTATATGAGTACTAAGTCGATTAAGCGAGTGACGGCGATTTTAGGCATGATGGCGGATAAATCAGTGTCTGAAGTTATTAATATACTCGACCCATTAATTAATGATTGGTGTTTTGTCGATCTTGATAATCAGCGAGCTATGTCTTCTAAAGCGCTCAATGAGCTTTATCAAAAGCAAGATTATCCATTAAAATCAAAAGGTTATTCTTTTGTTAGTGTAAAAGTCGCTTATCAATGGTTGGCTCAACAAAAACATTTTAGTGATCCTGACCAGTTATTAGTTGTTTTTGGTTCTTTTATTACCGTGGCTAACATGCTTCAATACGCGGAAGAAGCTAAGCGTTAAAGAGTAAAAAGAGATTTGTATGGAAAATAGTTTAAAGCAACGATTGGTTGGCGCTTTAGTGCTGATAGCCCTAGCGGTGATATTTTTACCACCCATTTTGAAAGAAAAAACACAACAAGAGCCTTTTCAGTCTCAAATTCCTGCAAAACCTATTGAGTTAATTAATACAAAAATCGATGAGTCATTGGCCAAAAAAAATCAGCAACTGCAAGAGTCGTTAGATCAATTAGAAACCAAACAAAGAAAAAGAAAGTCAATTGACATTACAGAAGAGGGCAGCCTAATTAATAAAGTAAAGCAAACGGTTCCTATCCAGATACAAACAGAGCCTGCCCAAGTAAAAGAATCAGATAAGACTCGTCGAGTAAAAGCTCAAGAAGGCTCAAGCGTAACGGAACCCAAAACTTTAGGTAAAAATTTTAAAGATGCGGCCTGGGTTATTCAAATAGCCAGTTTCTCCAACCAAGAGAATGCGACTAATTTTGTCGATAAACTTAAAGCTTCAGGTCATCCTGCTTATAAAAAACAGGCTAAACAAAATAATAAGGCCATTTACCGAATTTTTGTTGGACCTTATGTTGATAAACAGGATGCTCAAAAAACGCTCAAGTCAGTTAATAAGCTCAGTCCATCAACGGGCATGCTGCAGGTTTATGATCCATCGAAGCATTAGATCGAGTTAGCCTTCAAGCCGATTAAATATTAGCCTTGTCATTCAGTAGTTTGGCTATGGATTATTTGTTAAAATAGTCCCAATTAAAAATGAAACGAAAATGAATAAAATGAGCGTTATAAAAAGACTTTTTCTACAAAAGCATTATTTAACGTTATTAGATTGGAGAAATCACTAAAACATGCAGTGGATTGATTGGGCGATCATCATCATCATTGGTGTATCTGCAAGCATTAGTTTATTACGAGGCTTTGTTAAAGAAGCTTTATCACTCGCGGCTTGGTTTATTGCCTTTTTAACGGCAAAGGGCTTTTATCAAGATTTTGAACCCCTATTAATTAATCATATTGATACGCCGAGTCTACGTTTTGGTGTTGCTTGGGGGGCAGTTTTCTTAGCAACATTAATAGTTGTTAGTTTAGTTAACTATCTGTTAGCTAAGCTTGTAGAAAAGGGGGGATTAAGTGGCATGGACCGTCTTATGGGAATGGTTTTTGGCGCTTTTCGAGGCGTGTTAGTTGCCTCTCTGATTACAATTCTACTAAAAACTTTTACTATGGTTGAAAAAGACCCTTGGTGGCAAAAGTCTCAGTTAGTACCCCATGTTCAAGTGGTTGGGCATTGGTTTTATAAACATGTTAAAGATGAAATAAGTAGCGGGTTTGAGTCGGTTGATTAAAGGTTCAATGGACTTTAGTTGATATTAAATTAGATTGAAGGTTTTTTATGTGCGGTATTGTTGGAATTTATAATCATTCTCCTGTTAATCAAAGTCTGTATGACGCGTTAACGGTTCTTCAGCATAGAGGTCAAGATGCTGCAGGAATAGTCACTGAAGATTCTGGGCAACTTTTTTTACGCAAAGGCAATGGTTTGGTGAAGGATGTTTTTCAAACGAGGCATATGTATCGTTTGCAAGGTAATATTGGAATTGGTCATGTAAGATATCCAACCGCTGGTAGTTCATCTTGTGCTGAAGCACAGCCCCTTTATGTTAACTCACCTTTTGGTATTGTGTTAGCTCACAATGGTAATTTAACCAATCGAGAACAGCTTAGAGTTGATTTATATAAAACTGATCGACGGCATATTAATACCGGTTCTGATTCAGAAATTTTACTCAATGTTTTCGCTCATGAACTACAAAAGTCAGCTCAAAAAGATCTAACGCCAGAAGCTGTTTTTCAAGCAGTAGAAAAAGTTTTTCAACGATGTAAAGGTGGTTTTTCTGCGGTTGCTCTTATTTCAGGACATGGCATGGTTTGTTTTAGAGATCATCATGGAATTAGACCATTGGTTTTTGGTAAGCGAGTTTCTGAAGGAAAAACAGACTATATGGTAGCATCTGAAAGTGTTGCAATTGATACACTTGATTTTAATTTAGAGCGTGACGTTGCGCCGGGCGAAGCGATTTACATTGAAGAAAATGGCAAATTGCATTCAAAGCAATGTACTAGTGGTTATGAGCCATCACCGTGTATTTTTGAGCATGTTTATTTTGCCCGACCTGATTCATTTATGGATGATATTTTGGTTTACAGAGCACGTTTAAGAATGGGTGAAAAACTTGCCGATAAAATTAATCGTGTGTGGCCTGATCATGATATTGATGTTGTGATACCAATTCCTGATACTTCAACTACTAGTGCTGTTGAGTTGGCTTCAACGCTGAATGTTAAACTGCGTCATGGCTTTGTTAAAAATCGTTATATTGGTCGAACGTTTATTATGCCAGGTCAACAAATGCGTAAAAAATCGGTTAGACAAAAACTTAATGCAATTGACTTAGAATTTAAAGATAAAAATGTTTTATTAATGGATGATTCAATTGTACGTGGTACAACGAGCAAACAAATTGTTGATATGGCACGAGAAGCTGGCGCGAAAAAAGTTTATTTTGCTTCAGCTTCACCACCGATTAGATACCCAAATGTTTATGGTATTGATATGCCATCACCTCATGAATTAATAGCTTATGATAAAACAGAAGAAGAAATACAAAAGTTGATCGGCGCCGATCGACTTATTTATCAAGATTTAGACGATTTGATTGAAAGTTGCCGGGAAGGCAACCCAAAGATTAAAAGGTTTGAGACCTCTGTTTTTACGGGTAAATATGTAACCGGTGATATTGATGACAATTACCTTGAAGCATTAGAGCGCAATCGAAATGATTTAGCAAAATCTTCAAGTAAAAATAAATTACCTCCAGTTAATGCTCAAGGGGATGCTACTGTTATAGAGCTACATAACTTCACTGATAATTAATCAAAGCTAGCATAATGAATCTTTTGTTTAAAAACGAATTATATAAATAACCATGAAAGGTCTACAGGCCCTAATATTTTCAGTTATTTTTTCAATATTTTCACCTAGCCTATTACTAGGTAATTCTTATGATTATCGATATAAAGATGCGATACATGTGTATTCAGCCTCGACTGAAGAAGGTTTATCTCAAGCAGCTGTAAGCAGCATATTGCGAGACTCAGATGGTTATGTCTGGATAGCTACCGATAATGGGTTGAACCGTTATAATGGTTACGAATTTGAAGTGTTTCGTCATGAGCATGGTAATAATAACTCGATTGTTTCAGTGCAAGATATGAGGGCCTTCCTTGAAGATATTAATCAAGGCATATGGATGGGCTCTTCAGTTGGTGTCAGTTATTTTGATAAAAAGACAGGTGCTTTTACTAATTACACTAAAGCTGAAGGAAAAAGTATTGGTTTGGTATTTGAGATCACTCAAACTAATGACGGTGATGTTTACTTTGTTTCTAGCAATGGGCTATTTGTTTATGACAATAAGAATAAAAAAATGCTCTCTTTTAAATCTTATAGTGGTCATGACATAGATACTGTTCCTTTTGATGTTTATGCTGTTGATAATACTGTTTGGATATCGGATCAACAATGTATTTATTCTTATGAATATAAAAAGAAAAAATTATTTAATTATTGCCAAACACCTCAAATCAAAAAGCTTAGACAACTAACAACTTTTGCTTTCATTCGTTATTACAATAATAAATTATATGTTTCTGGCCCAAAAGGGCTGTTTGCTCTAGATATTACAACGCTAAATTGGAAACATTATACCAATAAAGAATATGGTAATTTTTGTGATGATAATATTAAAGATATAGAGTTTGATGAAAACCATAATTTTTGGATAGGAACTGCAGCAGGTTTAAGTCATTATAAATTGGATGACTCAAGCTTTGAGTGTTATAAGTCTTCAATAGCGAATAAAAGTAGCTTGGCATCAAATGACATAATATCTCTTCATGTTGATAAAATGGGATTAGTTTGGGTTGGCACTAGTGCTCATGGCTTTAGTATTTTTGATACAAAAAAGAATGTTTTTTCAGAAATGGTTATTGGGTCTCAAGAAGAAGTAGATGATATGGGTCATGTCATTTCAAATATTGTAAAAGATCAGAGTAATATTTTATGGCTTGGCTCTACTACACATTATACTGTTAAGTTTGATTTAATGACAAATGAACTGGTAACTGATGACTTTATTAGCAAAGAAATTGACTCAAACGATACTTATCGCTTCGATTCAATGAATATTGATTCTAACAATCGACTTTGGGTTTGCCTGAATGAAAAAATCAAATTAATTGATTTAAATAAAGAAGAGTCATTTGATATTAAATTGTATTTAAATAACAAACACTATCCTAGATTTGTTTGTAACCATTTGCATGAAAGACACAATGGTGACTTGTTATTTTTAGCTAAAAATGGAGTGTTTGAATTCAATAAACTGATTAAAAAAGATAAAGGATATGAACTTTACTTGTTAAGGTCTGGCAGTGAGCTACTTAAACTTAATAAAGCGACTAATGACTCTTCGGTTACTACATTCGTAGAAACAATAGACGGTGAGTTTTGGGCGGGAACAGAAGATGGTTTGTGGCGCTACTCTAAAGATAGACAACACTGGTATCAGTATAAATACGATATCAATAATCCCCAGTCTATTTCTAATAATAGTATTATAGAGCTGTTTATTGATAGTAAGAAAAACATATGGGTTGGTACCTATAATGGTCTGAATAAAGTTGTACGTGGAGAAACGCAAGAACAAATTTATTTTCAGAGAATCACTAAAAAGCAAGGTTTACCGAGCAATACTATTTCGGCAATTATTGAAGATTTTTCTGGTAACCTATGGATATCGACAGCGAATGGTTTAGTCCGTTATTCTGAAAACCTAGATAAAATTGATTTGTTTGAAAAAAATGATGGTTTATCGACTAGCGAGTTTCATAAAAGAAGTGCTTACCTTGATGATAGCGGTAAGATTTTTTTAGGTACAAGTAATGGTATAACCGTCATTAATAAAAAAATAGAAGGACTAATCGATAGGCAAAGAAATCTAAAGTTTACTAAAGTACAAATAGGTGAAAGATTTGTTGATAGTTATCAACTTAATCGAGTTAAACAACCTGAAATTGAGATGTATGAAAATGAAAAAATGCTTAAAGTTTCGGTTGCAGACTTGTATTACCGTAAAATAGGTTCGCAAACTTATCGCTACAAAATGAATGGAATTGATGATGATTGGAAGTTTTTAAATAAAGAAAGAAGTATTGTTTTTGCCGGTTTGCCAGAAGGCAGTTATATGCTAGATATTCAATCAAAAATGCCAAGAGAAGATTGGCCAGAAGAAAGCTTAAAGCTTAAAGTTAATGTAAAACAAAACTTTTTTGAAAGTAAAAATATAACTTATCTAATGCTATCGTTAGCCTTCACTTTATTTTTGTTGCTGATTTATTGGGTTAGACGCTACTATTTAAAAGGCTATTTACGCTTACAGAATAAACTTAAAGTTGAAAACTTAAGGTTGAAAGAATCAAAAAAAGATAACTTGATTCTTAATAGAGAGTTGTCAGATAAGCAAAACAAGCTACTGACATTAACTGAGAACTTGACTGAGACATCATTAAAGTTAGAAGATCAAAAGTTTAAGGACCCCATCACTCAGCTGTACTATTTTAGCGGGTTAGAAAAAATCATTGAGCAATCCAATTATTCTAAAAACTTTTCTTTGCTTTCTAATGCTATTTTCTTAATCGACCTTTTAGAAAAAGAACAAGTTTATAACGATTATGGTGTTACATCACTAGCTGAAATCGGACGTCATATAGCTCTAGAGTTAAAAAATACTTTGCCAGCCGATGCACAAGTTTTCCAGAATGATTCAGCTAGCTTTTTGGTTTTCTTGAAGTTTTCTGATGCGACTGCTTTTTTAAATCGTATAAAAAAAATAAAGAACAGACTTGAACTTAGTCAAATATCAGTGGCTAATCAACGATCATATAAACCTAGTTTAGCAATTTCTACAATGAACTTCTTTGAACAGAATATTACTCGAGCAACTGATCTCTTTAATTTAGGCAAACTGCTTACTCAACTGCATAACAAAAATTTAATATCGGGTAATCAACAAATAATGCAGATATCTATTCGGTCTTTTGATAGAGATATATTTGTTAATCTTGAGCTTGAGCAGTTATTGGAAAAGAAATTGATTGATTATTGCTTTTTGAATAAGTGAGATTAAATAAAATGGTTAAACTTCTAACAGCAACTTTGATTGTTTTCTTTCTGTTTTTTTTGTTGAGTAAAAAAAACACACCGGTTAATCAATCAGATACTCCACTTTTAGAGTTTAATGGATTAATTTTCCCGGAATACGCTACTCAAGGTATGGTTGTTAGCCAAGAAGCAAAAGCAACCGAGATAGGAGTTTCAATTTTACATCAAGGTGGTAATGCTATTGATGCATCTATAGCGGTCGGTTTTGCATTGGCGGTTACCTTGCCTCGAGCTGGAAATATTGGGGGAGGTGGCTTCATGATGATTTATGACAATCAAAATAAACAGGTGCATAGTTTAGATTATAGAGAAAAAGCCCCCATGCAAGCCTATCAAAAAATGTTTCTAGATGAAGCTTCAAATTTAGATAAAAGCAAATCGCGTTATTCTCTTTTTTCTGCAGGTATTCCGGGCACAGTCGCGGGTATGGTCGAAGCCCATAAAAAATTTGGTAAACTACCTTTTAAACAATTAATACAGCCAGCAATTGAGCTTGCAAAAGGAATGCCCTTAAGCTTTTCTATGGCGGAGTCTCTTAACTCAAGAAAAAAGCGTTTATCGTTTGATTCGGAAAGCCGTTCCATTTTCACAAAAGAGTCAGATGAATTATGGCAAGCGGGTGATCAGTTTGAACAGAAAGATTTAGCCAATACCTTGTCCTTAATTGCTGAAACTAAAGGTAATGATTTTTATCACGGAAATACAGCAAAAAAAATCAATGATTATTTTCATAAAAACAAAGGCTTAATTACTACTGAGGACTTAGCTAATTATAAAGCTATTTGGCGAGAACCAGTTTCAGCAGAAATTAATGATTACGAAATATTTTCTATGCCTCCACCAAGCTCCGGGGGAATCCATTTAATTCAACTGTTAAAAATTGTTGACCAATTTAATTTATCAGGTTCATTTAACACCGCTTATACAACCCATATAAAAGCTGAAGCTATGAAATTTGCCTATGCTGATAGGAGTGAGTTTTTAGGTGACCCTGACTTTGTTGATATTCCTATCGAACACCTGACGTCTTCTGATTACACTAAAAAACTTGCCAGCAAAATTAGTAACGATAAAGTGTTAAATGTCAGTGACATTAAGCCGGGTAAGTTCTTGTTGAAAGAAAGCCAAGAAACAACACATTTTTCTATTATGGATAAAGATGGTAATGTTGTTTCTAATACTTATACATTAAACTTTAGTTTTGGTTCTGGTATTACCGTACCAGGAACTGGTATGTTGCTTAATAATGAAATGGATGATTTTTCCGCAAAACCAGGTAGTCCGAATGCTTATGGCCTTTTGGGCAGTCATGCCAATGCAATTGAACCTGGAAAGCGGCCTTTAAGCTCGATGACACCTGTTATTGTTTTACGTAATGATCAGCCTTGGTTAGTGACTGGAAGTCCTGGTGGCAGTCGAATAATTACGATTGTATTTAATTTCCTAATAAACCGAATTTATCATGACTTAAATATTGCCGAGGCAACAATGGCTCCAAGAATTCATCATCAATGGTACCCAGATCAATTATTAGTTGAAAAGTTTTATCCCTCAGATAGTGTGGAAAAATTAAAAGCCTTAGGACATAAGGTAAAATATAATTCGCCTTGGGGAAGCTTGCACTCTATTGAGTATCAAGATGGGTTATTTATGGGTTTTGCTGACCCAAGGCGACCAGGTGCATTAGCAAAAGGCGTTAATCCCTCAAAAGCTGAAAGTTAAATCTTCTTAAAAAAGCTAATAAGAAGACTAAGCTTATCATCACCCAAGATAAACTACCGCTAGAACTACCGTTATCTGGTGCAATTGCAGGTCTATCAGAGGGTGATGTCTCAGTTTCTATCAGGTTTAAACGCGTATTTGCAAGGTTACTAATATATTCAGCACCGAAATCAATAGTATTGTTATTATTTATTTGATTGTTAGAGTTTTGAATTTTACCGCTACCATCAGCACTGATTTCAACAAGTGCAGGATGAAAACGTCCGGTATTAACTTCTCTTGCATTAAAAGTAAAAACATTATTCGCATTAACAACAGCTAATTCGCTGAGTTGCACTCCATCTGTTAAATCAGCTGTTGATAATATTTCAAAGCTTAGTGAACTACCTTGATCTCTAAACTCATCACCATCTATCGTACGCTCAAGTGGAAAGTAATCAAAATCTGAAGGTGTGGGCTCAGTTAAATCACCACTCACCGCATAATTAACGGATAGCAAATCACTTTCAGTGAATGCGCCAGTTCTTAGGTTACCTTCAAATAAAATATCAAAACTAAATGTTCTGACATCATTGAACTGCGGCGTAACGATAAAATCACTTTGGTTGAATGACATACGGAAAAAATTTGAACCAATAGTAACGTTATTCTCAAACGTTAAGTCACTAATGTATTCAGCACCGAAATCAATTGTATTATTTTCATCAATTTGGTTATTCGAATTTTGAAGTGTGCCTGTAAAATCATCTCTTAATTCCAGAAGTGCAGGATGGAATCGACCGGTATTAATTTCTCGAGCATTGAGCACAAAGATTAAACCATTTGAGACGACTAGTTCACTAAATTGTAAACCATCACTTAAATCAGCATTTGATGCAATTTCAAAACTTAGCGAGCTTCCTTGACTTATAAAGGCAGCGCCTTGAATAGTTCGCTCAAGAGGAAAAAAATCAAAGCCTGAAGGTGTTTCCTCACTCAATTCACCGCTTACCGCATAATTAATACTCACCAAATCATCTTCGGTAAAACTACCAACTCTCAGTTCACCTTCAATTTCGATCGAAAAACTAAAGGTTTCAACATCGTTAAATTGAGTTTCTATAGTAAAGTCATCTTGATCAAATTGAATAATAAAGGCGTGAAGCTGTAGACTGCTTAAAAATAATACTGAGGCAGCAAATACTCTTATGGCTAATATTTTCATAATAATACCCTTTTGATTTTGGTTTTACTTACCAGTCTAGTCAAAAGCGATAAAAAATAAAAGAAATGGATTGGTATTGGTCACTTTATAAGCTAATGGCTATGATGCTCTAGCCCAACTGTTAGTAATAATAGACCAACGATATAGCCAAGGTATTCCCAACGAAAAACAAATCGAGCTAAAAAGCTTTTATTTGTTTTATCTTGATGATGAGTCTGGTGAACATCGCTGGTATGCATACAGCCATCAGAGTAGGGTTTATGAATGATTACATGCAGTAAAGAACCAGCAACAACTGCTTGTAAAATAGAAAACGCGATATGATTTTGATAAAGACCTAAGCTTTCTCCTGAGGCATAACCAATAAATGTCGCTATACCCATTAATAATAAAAAGCCTAAAGCATACTTTTCGCCAATTAATGGCTTTAACATCCACCAAATCGTTAAGCCTACCGGCAAACGATGCATAATAATTGCTGTACTCAAGTGATGAGAGTTAACTTCTTCACCAGCTTGAAGGGCAATACCATCGATCATAGCGTGAATAACCAGCCCGCTAAGACCAAGCATGATAGTTAAAAGGTGAGTTGTGTTAGCGGTTTTATGAAAACTTCTTTCAATTAAAGTTGGGCCAATAAAACCTAAAATGGCCAAAATAATTGCCCAATAACCAAGCGTTTTATAAGCTTCTGGCAAAATTTCAACCAGAATCATACCACCAACTAATATGAGTACAATACCACTAGCAATTTTGTCAGTACGTTCTAGCGGCCCAAAAGTTTGATAAATTAAAGGACCAACAAATAATGAAAAAAAGCTCGCCAATAATGCTGTCATTTATAGTAACTTCTCCAATAGGATTATTTTTCAAAGCTTAATATTGGTTAAATTGATTTTTCTTCAATACCTTGAGTACAAATATGTCTAAAAATGTAATAGAGCAGTTTTAGCCTAAAAAGTATTCAAATCATTAAGGAATGGATATTTTGACCGGCCTTGAAGGGGTATTCAAGCTTCTTTTTATGTCTTTAATAAAAAAGGGCAATATAAACAAATGAACTAGCTAACATGGTGGGCGCTGCTGGGCTCGAACCAGCGACCCTCGCC
>CAYPMT010000051.1:1642-16408 GCA_964411875.1 uncultured Kangiellaceae bacterium | reverse complement strand
CAATTTCAATACTTCCACTCATTTGCCCAGCACGCCATTTCATATTGGGTATGCCATGACCTTGCTCTTCTTCAGTTAAAGTAAATTGGCCATTATCGATAATAGATATAACCATTTGATGATCATGCTCAAAGGTGGAAAATTTAATCTGAGTAGCATGGGCATGCTTTAAAATATTGGTAAAGGCCTCTTGTAAAATTCGTAATAAATGCAAACTTTGTTGCGGCTGTAAGTCAACCTCATCAGCGATATCATCAACTGACCAAATTAATTCAATATTCATTGCTTCTAAACGTCTTGTTTGTCGATATTTGAAATCCGCTAACAAAGCCATTAAATTATTAGCTGAATAACTAAGCGAAGTAATAATAAGTCTTAGATCATCGATACATGCAGTAAGTGTTTCTATCATAGTAGACTTTATAGATGAGTCTTTTTCCTTTTCAATCAGTGCTAAGGAAGCGATCAACTGACCACCGATTCCATCATGCATATCTTTCATAATTCGCGATCTTTCATCAGCAATAGCTTTATCTCTCTCCAACATAATGGAGCGTTGACGGGTTTTATCAAGTTCAATATTTTTTTCTGATAGTTCAAGAATAATTTTATTTAAAGACCCCGTAGCTTCTTCAACCTTTTTATGTAAAAAGGCCTCATTAGACTCAACTGAATTTGCCATTTCATTAAAAACCTTCTGTATTTGAAGTAATTCACCTGAAGCATTTTCGGTACAACGCTGATCAAATTGTTTCTTTTCAATTAATGCTGCAGCCTGCTTAAGCGAATTAAGCCCTAACAATAATTTTCGATTAAATAAATAAGTTAGAAAAAACCCACCCAAGATAGCTAACAAAACAACTAGTAATATTCTTTTATAAATTGTTTTTTCTTTAGATAACATTTCTTGATTAGACAGACCTAAAAGAATATAACCAATAGCATTTGATGATACACTTTGATTATCATCAAAGAAATCTTCAAGGTTAGTTTCTTTATTGTGAACAGGTACTTCGAAAAATTTAGCTCGCTTATAATCTGCTTTTTTCAAAGATACTAATTCTTTATGATTTTCATCATAAAAATTAATTAACCTAACATCCTCTGTTTTAAAAATAAGCTGAGCAACATTTTCCAGCTCTTCTTGGTCACCGGTATAAAAATAAAACTCAGACAAAAGTAATGTTTGCTCTGATAAATACTCACCCTTTTCCTTAATATGCTGATTGGTATTATCTAAAGAATCGATTAGAAAGAATAAAGATATAACCAGTGTAATAAAAAATATTGGCGCTATTGTTATAAAGAACAGCTGGTTGTCGAGCTTTTTAAAAAACATTAACTCTCCTCCCTAAAAATTAATAACGCATCAATATTAAAACCAAGTGCTTTTGCAATATTTCTATTGATACCAACTTCTTGTTCTGGGCAAATAATTTTTTCACTTTTTATATCTCTCACTTCAATATAATTATCAACCACATCTAATATTTTTTTAATTATATTTTCGGGCGAAGAATAGACCGATAGCATCGCGCCTGATTTTAAAAATGCTTTTGAATAGCCAATGATCGGCACTTTGTTTTTGTAAGCCTGATGCAATACAAGCCTAGCATTTTTCTTTGACCAAATATGCTCATCTCTAACAGCAATGAGTGCTACAGCATTATCTAGATGTTTTTGAATAACTTTACCTGGAACTTGATTTTTTTTAATCGTAACAACCTTTATTTGAGCTTCACTCTTCTTTAAGAACTCATTAAAGCTTTTAGATGTCAGCTTATTATTTTCTGAAAGACAAATAATAATTTTATTTTTGTAATGACTTTTAATCAATTTTTCAGCAAGGTTGATGCTTTTTTTGATGGGTTGTTCAATAACAATTGAATGTAAAACTTTACTTTTATCTTCTAAAGATAAAGCTTCTAAATATTTTTTATTAGTGAAGCTAAGAATATTTTTGGCGTTATTTTTAAGGCCATTTTCAATATTTCCTGAGCCTACATTAATAACTAAATCAGATTTATTAGTGATGATTTTTTGGGATTGGTTAACTAACGTTAGTTTTTTAATTTTATTCGGTTTTTTTGAGCTTAATAGCTTTAATTGAGCATAGAGCTTGTCAGCTGACTCCTTAAAAATTGGGTTTTTTTCAGAATAGCGGACATAAATAGTTTTACATTCTATTTGATGACATACTGAAAAAAATAAAAATAAACTAAAAAATAATTGTTTCATCAATCCTTTGATAGCGAAACAGTTATATAATAACGAGGTTCAAACAACGTATCCCTGTTATAGTCAATATAACTATTATCAATCGCTTGCGCTCCTAGTTTAAGTTTTAATTTGTTCTGACCAAAAATAAAATCACGTGAAGCTGATGCATCAACCCGGCTATAACTAGCAACATTTTCATCACCAGAACTTATCCAAGTAGTCTCACCCATATAATAAACACCTAAGTTCACTTGCCAGTTTTGAATTTTAGTCGTGCCTAAAAAACCCAAACTATTTCTAGGCATACTATTAAAATAGGTTTCTTCTCTTCTCTCCGGTGTTAAATCTACAACTACTGAGCTTTCACTCCGACCAATATTAAAAACAAATCGTAATGAAGTATCTTCTTCATGTTTATAATTGATTTCACCTTCCAAACCATAAGCATCATGCAAAGCAAGATTAGTAATTTGTTGTACTAGCCCATTAAAATCGTCAGTTTCTAACTGAGGAAAGTCAACAATATCTTTAATTTGTTCTTTATAAGCTTTAAGTTCCCAGCTAAATGGTAAACTTGATGACTCACCAAGATAAGCAAAATCCACTTGGCGAATTCTTTCAGACTTCAAGTTTTCATCAATAATAAATAATCTATCAACAGGTAAAGCTGGTGATAATTCAACACTTGGTTCAGCATTTTTTTCTAATAAGGATAACAAACGATAACCACTAGCAATGGCTAAACGAATTGACTGGTTCGGATGAACTTTATAATTTAGGCTAACTCGAGGAGATGTACGCCCAATACTTTTGTTAATATCAGTATCCACATATTCATAAATTGCTCCACCATTAAAGCTTAATTTATCATTAATATTCACACTTCCATTCATAAATAAACGATAGGTATTTTCAGAAATTTTTCCCTTTTCATTAAAATATGAACGGCTTAGTAGGCTATCTCGACGAATACCTAGTCCCGTCATATATGAAAAATCATCGAGCTGTGAAGAATTATAAATCAACTCTAAATCAGTTTTAGTTGAACGATTAGTTTCATCACCATATTCAAAAGTAGACGTTAATATATCTAATGCCAGTTCTGGTGGGATAACTTCACCAGTAATTTGTTGAAATACTTGTTGAGAAAGTATCGGGGTAAGACTAACGCCATCAAATAAACCATCTTGGTCTAAGATATTGATGAGCGGATTAGACTCAGTAAAGTCATCAAAATCATCATCGTTGTGGTAAAGATTCCATTTGATATCCTGATTGCTTGACAGTATTTTTTTACCTGAAACATGCGCAGACCAAGATCTTACCTTAGAATCTCTAAGCTGTAATTCATCTTGAAAACTATGTGCATTAAGGACTCCATCAGCTACAAAAAAATGCATTTCTATTGGGTGTTCATCCCAATGATCCATCTTAGCCTGAAATGCCAACTGCTGTATGTCACGGGAATCTCGGTAGTCTTCGAAGCCATCATTCTGACGAGAAGATGCTGTTAAGCGATAACTACCTTCACCAACCACATTACTAAATCGTAATAATTGGTGTCTTTCACCTTTATTACCTACGCGAGCGTGAGCATAAAAGGTATCATCAAGGTCTGGCGATTTAGTAATAATATTAATTGCTGCACGAAACGAATTTGAACCATAAGCCGAGGCAGAAGATCCTCTCACTACTTCAATTCTATCGATATCTTCTAATTGAACGCCAAGAAAGTCCCAGTTCACCGTTGATAAGGTTGGTGTATAGGTAGAACGTCCATTCACCAAAACTTGTAGATGATTACCAATATCAGAAGCATAGCCATGATAACCAACCGCAAAACGTCTTCCCCGTGCATGAGCAACCTGAAAACCAGGAACTAATCTCATTAAATCGACAAACTCAATGAATCCTGATGCTTCAATCATCTCTCTATTAATTACTGTTACACTTGTTGGACTGGTTAACACTGATTGATTAAGGCGGCTCGCACTAATCACAATAGGTAGTGACTCATCAAAAAAATCATACTGAGCGAATAATCGTAAACTTGATAATATTAATAATAAGCTAGTAATAGCGACAATTAAATATTTCATTTTAATTTAACCTTATTTTATTTTTATTAGTTATCTTTAAGATAACTTAGTTAAATAATTCCTTTTTTCTTAGCTTCAAAAATAGCGCCTGCCTTATCAGTCACTGATAATTTTGCATAAATATTTTTCACTTGAGAATTAATTAGACTTAAAGATAGAGATAATGCATCACTAATCTCTTTAGTCGTATATCCTCGACTAACAAAAACCAATATCTCATGCTCTCTTTGAGTTAATAACTCTGTTTGCGAATCTTGCCTAGAAGTTAGTTCTGCCAAAAGATAGCGGGCAATACTTGGACTAATAGGTGAACCGCCATCAAGCATTTGAACAATGGCGTTGTTAATATCAATAAAATTATCGTCTTTTAAAAGATAACCCGAAGCACCTGCCTTTAATGCACTAATCACATGTTCTTCATCCCCAAAGATTGTTATAACAATGGCAAGTTTCGTGGTAAAAAAAGGATCATTAAGTCGCTTGATTAAATCAAGGCCACTACCGTCAGGTAAATCTAAATCAGTTAATAGAATATCAGGTGAGGTTGTTTCTAATAATTTCAAGCCGGTACTAAAGCTATCTGCCGACCCAATTAAGCTAAATCTATTTCCTTCTTTTATAGCGGTTTCCATACGCTCTCTGGTCGCCTTAAAGTCTTCAACAATTAACACTGTTGGTTTCATCAACGAGTCCGCTATAATTATCTAAGTTTAATTGGCGACTAGTATCTAGAAATACTGCTCATTAATCAATCATTAATGTGACTAATATATATAACTTGTCTAATAAACCCTAACGACAGAAGTTTATAAATCAAAGCGTTATGAGATGCCTTAGATTAATTTATCGCTGAAAATTACATTTTTATTCGAATTGGTTATTAATTGAAACTTTTTTAAACCTTTTCACTCGAAAGAATAAGTTTTTTAATATCAGTTGCTTACCTACTGCTTTTTTCCCAAACACTTAATTATCTCAAAAAATTTTGCATTTTAATTTTTTTATGCTTTATAAGCGAAGAGTTATTTAGTTTAAACTTTGAGCACTTTTTGTTAGTATATTACAAACTCATATAGAGATTAAAAATAATAATAACACTGATTTTTTATCTTAAATATTTATTTATGCTCTTCGAAAACTATGGGGATATTGAATGAGACCAGACAATCAAAAAACCAACAGTAGTGATTACTGTGTAACGCAACCATTTAATTTTGATGAATGGAAAGAACTTAATGAAAGAGACCCTGAGCTTTTTAACGCTAAACGTGATGCTTGGGTTGAAGATTTCATTAGTTCTGCGCCTATTGAATATCAAAATAATTTAAACAAATTAATGACTAAAATTGATCATGTTAAAAGTAAAACAGATGACCCTATGGAGTCATGTGTTTACATGTCAGGTATGATGATGAAGTCAGTAGGCGATCTTCGCTATTTTCTTAATGATTTAAAATCGAACTTAAAATATAGAGGCTAATTTTAGCCTCTATTTTCAGACTAAGTTACCTCAATCTTTATTCTGTTTCTCTTTAAAAAGAAACAGTTTACTTTGCAAGCCAATTTAAAACACTGCCAAATGTACCTGTAAATTTAATTGGTGCATCCATCACTGTTAAACAGATACATCTTTCTTTACCAGTAGTTGGCTGATGTTCATTAGAGTCATCTTGATAAATAAAATCACCTGAATCATAGTAACCTGCCTGATCTTGGAAATTACCTTGTAGAACAAAAGTAAACTCTCTTCCTCTATGAGTATGTTTAGGTACTTTTGTGTTAGGTGCTATATCCAATAATGCAACCTCATAAACTGGATCATTGATGGCTATCTCCGCTTTTCGAATATTATGATTAATTTTTTCCCAAACAAAGTTGCTATAATCTTTTTCAAATAACGATTTAAAAATAGTGTGATCATCTTCTGCTAAAGCCACATCATTTTGCTCGATAAGCTCTTGCTTGGAGCCTTCTACAAACTCAGAACCATTAACCTCAAAACCATTAATAGAATCCAACAAATTATCAAAACTCTTTTCAGCCATAGTAGTGTCGGGTAAAACATCCAGCATTTCTCCACCAATTAGCTCAAAATTTTTAATCAGTTTTTGACATTTTTTACAATTTTGCTGATGTAAACTAACCGCTAAACTAAGCGCTGGACTTAACTGCCCACTGGCATAATTTAATAACAAGTCAATATCTGGGTGATACTTCATTTTTCATCTCCCATTTGAGAACGCAACAGACTTATCGCACTACGAATTCTTGACTTGACTGTGCCTAAGGTCATTTTTAATTCGGTTGCTGCTATTTGATGGCTTTTATCTTCAAAATAAACTTTCTGTAATACATTTTTTTGTTCTTGATTAAGTAATGCAAAATTTTTGCTTAACTCTTTTTTATGGCGTGATAGCTCGACTTGTTCGGGAAAATCATTCTCTTCACTAGGCTCCTCAACAAGCTCTTCATTAACAGCATCAATACGTTTTTTGCGTAAATAATCAATTTTCAAATTGCGAACAATCGTGAAAATCCAAGTAGATACTTGGGCTTTCCCGGGCTGATAAGTCGCTGCTTTTTGCCATACTCGAAGGAAAACTTCATGAGTCAACTCCTCCGCCAGTGACACCATGCCTTGTTGGATATAAAATGATTTTATTTTAGGCGCAAAGTGTATATACAAAGCTTTAAAAGCGTATTTATCGCGTGTTTCGGCGACCGCCCTTAGATGGACTTGCCAGCGGTTCTGGCTGTCTGTCAACAAAGCTTCTGGATTAGTCATATTGCTTTTCGGTGTTTTCATCATACCTACTGGCCAATATACTAAATTTTGCTGGTTTTGTCTGTTTGGTTTCACTTTAACTATGGTTGTTGCACTAATATAGATATATTTACGTAATAAATGATGATTCAGATCACTGATCCAAATAAGTTAATTTGACGTACAAAGAATAGCTATTTCACTGATATGAGACTTTAATCTTGCAATCACTTATTAGATGTTTTTTCTTACTGCTATTACTACTAATGGTTAGCTGCTCATCAAATACTCAAACGTATGAGAACAGAACGCCAAAATTGGTTATGGATAATTTTTTCGATGGTTATCTCTGCGCTTGGGGAATCGTAAAAGATAGAAGTGGTATAGTTAAACGAAAGTTTGTTGCTGATATTATTGCAAGCAAACAAGATAAAAAAATTATTTTAGATGAGAACTTTCTATTTAATGATGGTGAAAAACAACAAAGAATATGGTCATTTATCAAACAGGGTGAACAGTGGATTGGTACCGCTGGAGATGTTGTTGGTGAGGCTGTTGGCAAAGTGGTTGGTGATTCAATACATTTAACTTATCAATTGGCTATTAATAATGATGGTAAAACTATTAAAGTATCAATGGATGACTGGTTACACCTTGTTGATAAAAACACTATGATTGGTTCAACCAACATGAGTAAATGGGGTTTTAACTTGGGTCAAATTCAAATAACCATTAAAAAACAACAAAGCCTTTGCATTACTCAATAAAAGAGTTTAATCCCTATGATTAATGAATTTAAAGATCTATATAACAGACTTAATCGCGACAATATTAATGATATTCGACAGTTTTATGCGAGCGACATTTTATTTATTGACCCTTTTAAAAAAGTTAAGGGGCTAGATAACTTAGAACATTATTTTAGTGAGCTCTATGGCAATGTCAAAAGTATTAATTTTGATTTTAGCGAAACAATTTCTCAGGGAAATAACCACGCTATTATTTGGCAAATGCATGTTTCTCATGAAAAAATCAATCGCGGGTTACCCTATAGTATCACTGGATCAACGCACCTTAAAACAAACAGTCAAAATCAAATCATTTATCATAGAGATTATTTTGATGCTGGTTCAATGATATATGAAAAGTTACCATTAATTGGTTTGATTATCCGCTGGATAAAGAAGAAAATATAATGCGTTACGATTTTACTAATAAAGTTATATGGCTAACAGGAGCTTCTAGCGGTATAGGTTTAGCCTTAGCAATACAATTAATTCATGCCAATGCCAAACTTGTTGTAACGTCCCGTGGCGAAGATAGACTTAATAAGCTTTTTTCTAAATATTCTAATGTGATGGTTGCTGCTGGCGACATTACATCATCAGAAGTAAATAAGCATATTGTTGAAAAAATTATTGAGCGCTTTGCTACTCTCGACTGCGCAATTTTTAATGCTGGTAATGCTAAATATGTTGATATCAATAATTTTTCTGTTGCGCCTTTTGAACAAATGATGCAAGTCAATTATCTTTCTATGGTAAGAGGTATTGAAGCATCACTACCTTATCTAAGAAAATCATCAAGTCCGTACCTAGTGGGCATGAGCAGCAGTGCTGCTTGGCATGGTATGCCCCAAGGTCAAGCTTATTCAGCTAGTAAAGCAGCTATACGTAATTTATTTCAAGGTTTAAATATTCAATTATCGGCTGAAAATATTCCTGTCAGTTGGATATGTCCTGGTTTTGTAGAAACGCCTTTAACCGATAAAAATAATTTTCCTATGCCCGCTAAGATTAGTGCTGATGAAGCCGCTGAAATTATTTATAAAAAACTTTGCCGGCAGAAAACTGAAATCCATTTTCCTAAACGCTTTACATGGATGTTAAAGCTATTAGCCTTCTTACCGGCTTCTTGGTCAGCTAAGTTATTAAAAGGAACTATACCTAATGAGAATTAGCCCGAATGAGTAAAATTGCAATCATAGGTACAGGTATTGCTGGCAATGTATTAGCCTATTACTTAAATAAAAAGCATGATATCCAAGTTTTTGAAGCTAATGACTATATTGGCGGCCACACTCATACTCATCATATTAATTTGGATGGCGAATCACATAACATAGACACTGGTTTTATTGTTTTTAACAAAAAGACTTACCCTCAATTCTTAAAGCTACTTCAAGAACTTAAAGTTGACTATCAGCCTAGTCATATGGGGTTTAGTGCCAGGTGTGAATCCACTGGACTTGAGTATAGCGGCACTAATATTAATACGTTATTTGCACAACGAAGGAATTTATTCAAACCAAGCTTCTATCGAATGATTAAAGATATTTTACGCTTTAATAAAGAATGTGTTGAAGTTTTATATGGTCACCAGGATCAACTATCATTAGGTGATTATCTCTCTAATAACAATTATTCTAGCCAATTTATTAATCATTATATTATCCCCATGGGTGCCGCTATCTGGTCGACGGATCATAATAGCATGTTTGATTTTTCAGCTAAATTTTTTATCCGATTTTTTAATAATCATGGTTTATTAAATATTAATGATCGCCCTCAGTGGTATGTCATAAAAAATGGTTCTAAACAATATGTAAAACCATTAATTAGCGACCATAAAGAAAATATTCATTTATCAACACCGGTCAAAAATATTATAAGACAAAATAACCAAGTTATTATTCGTACATTAAATCAACCCGACAAAACTTTTGATTATGTATTTATCGCAACTCATAGTGACCAAGCATTGACAATGCTAGACAAGCCTACTTCACTTGAACAGCAAACCTTGTCGGCCCTTAAATATACACCCAATACAGCATTACTACATACTGATATAACACGCATGCCCAAAAGAAAGCTAGCTTGGGCAGCATGGAATTATCATTTAAACAATAAAAATATTGGCCGAGCATCTTTAAGTTATAATATGAATATTTTGCAATCACTAAAAAGCAAAAATAACTTCATTGTTACTTTAAACAACTCATCTATCATCAATCAAAATAAGATTATAAAATCGATGAGTTACTCTCATCCACTATTTACTTTAAAAGGTATTGCTGCTCAAAAAAATCATAGCAAAATTAATGGTACGAAAAGAACCTTTTACTCGGGTGCTTATTGGCGACATGGATTTCATGAAGATGGTGTTGTTAGTGCAATGCAGGCTCTAAAAGATTTTGATACACAGCATATGGAAAATACCAATGAATGCTAGTGTAAATAGTAAAATTTTTATTGGTAATATTAAGCATAGACGCTTAAAGCCTAAGCCACATCAACTTAATTATAAGTTATTTATGATGTACATTGACCTCGATGAACTTCCCTATTTATTTGATGGTTTTTGGCTTTGGTCTAAAGATAAATTTAATATTGCCTGCTTTAGAACATCAGACTACTTACATAATAAAAATGGTAACATTAAAGATACTGTTATAGACGAAATTGATAGGCGTTATCAAACCAAGGTAACTGGCCCTATTCGAATGTTGACTCATTTACGCTACTTTGGTCATTGCTTTAATCCAGTTACTTTTTATTATTGTTTTGATTCATTAGGTGAAAATATTGATTTTATCTTAGCCCAAGTCAATAACACGCCTTGGGATGAGAGACATATTTATACCATTGATAATCGAAATAAAAAGTTACAAAAACAAAACTCGCGATTTATTAATGATAATTTTGACAAAGAATTTCATGTGTCACCTTTTTTGCCACCAGATATGCAATGCCACTGGCGCTTTTCCACAGTGGAACATAATTTATCAGTTTTCATACAAAACCATATCAAAGGTAAGAAGGTTTTTGATGCAAGTCTTTATTTAACCGCAAAAAAAATTAATAGTAAAAACCTAAACTTAGCATTACTAAAATTTCCGATGATGACTATCAAGGTCGTTTGGGGAATTTATTGGAATGCATTAAAACTTTGGGTCAAGGGTACTCCCTTTTATTCACACCCAAAAGATACAACACAAAAAATATAATTTAAGTTATAGTAAAATTAAATGAGGGAAAACCGATGAATTCAAGTTTATCGATAAAAGACTTAGCTGATAAGTCTTATGAAAACAAATCAATTAAACTTAACTTTCTTTCTAAATCATTAGTAAAGTCAGTTATCAAACAATTAGAAAAGCTGCATTATGGTCAGCTAACATTAACCGATGGCCGCAAGACTTATCAATTTAAAGGCAAGGAAAAACTCGACATTCAAGCTGAAATTAATATTCTTGATCACGAGTTTTATTGGTACATCGCTCTTGGTGGAAGTATTGGTGCTGGTGAAGCTTATATTAATCAATTCTGGGAAACACCTGATCTTACTAAGCTTATTCAACTTTTTTCGGTTAATCAATCTGTTGTCGATGCTATGGAAGGTGGACTTGCTAATATTACTAGCCCCTTTAAAAAATTTTTTCACTGGTTTAATAAAAACACATTAAGTGGCAGTAAAAATAATATTGTGGCTCATTATGATTTAGGCAATGATTTTTTCAAATGTTTTCTTGATAAAAGTATGATGTATTCATCCGGAATTTTTCAATCATCAAAGGACACCATGTTACAAGCATCAATAAATAAACTTAAAGTTATCTGTGAACAATTACGCTTGACTGAAAAAGATCATGTCATTGAAATTGGTACCGGTTGGGGTGGCTTTGCTATTTATGCTGCCAAAAATTATGGCTGTAAAGTGACAACTACAACCATTTCAGAAGAACAATATATTTATGCTCAACAAAAAATCTGCGAAGAAAATCTTACTGATAAGATCACACTACTAAAAGAAGATTATCGCAATTTAACTGGGAAATTCGACAAGCTAGTTTCCATTGAAATGATTGAAGCGGTTGGTCATCAATATTATGATACCTATTTTAAAAAATGCGCCGATTTGTTAAAAGATGATGGTGAATTATTAATACAGTCTATTACCATTAACGATCAGCGCTTTAAACAATATAAAAAAGATGTCGATTTTATTAAACGCTATATTTTCCCTGGCGGTTGTCTCCCATCAATTAATATCATAAGCCGAAACATTGCCGAAAAAACAAATCTGCGCATTAATCATTTAAAGGATATCGGTCTGGACTATGCACTCACATTAAAAGCTTGGCGTGAAGCCTTTTTTCATAATCTTGATGAAGTAAAATCACTTGGTTTCAATGATGCTTTTATTCGTTTATGGGAATTCTACTTATGCTATTGCGAAGGTGGTTTTAGAGAGCGTGTGATCAGTACGGTGCAATTTCATATTGTAAAGCCCATGGCAAGAATTCCACTCTTAGAAAATACCAAGGAGAATTAAAATTCCTCTCTGGTTAGCATGGCTGTTTTTTCAGACAACTTGGTTTATCCTAGTTTTATTGCATCAATCAAATTTTTACTTGGTTGTAATTCCTTTATTAGGTGCCTACCTTATATACGAAAGAAAACATTGCTTAGTTAATTTAAAGCGTTATTTGATTTGCTTAGGTTTAGCTTTTTTGGGTTGTACTACTGATTACACATTTAGTTATTTTGGACTAATTCAGTTTTCATTAGCAAGCTTTTTACCTTTTTGGTTAATTTTACTTTGGTTATGTTTCTCAATATCATTGCCAGTCTGTTACTCTTGGGCAATTAAATTTCCTCGACTAATAATTCTGTTCGGGGGTTTTTTAGGTCCACTCACTTACTGGGGTGGTTCAAAAGTATCTGAAGTTGAAATACTCTCACCTATTTATTTCAGTTTATCTAGCGCTATTTTTTGGGCTGGTTTATTTGCATTAATTTTTAATTCTAAAGTAAAAAATATCCTCTTTAACCATACAAATTAATTATAAAATAAAAAATCACAAACTGTAATACACACAGCTCATTCAACTCGACTATGATTAAAACTAAACTCCAAGGATAATTTTGGTTATTGATTATTCTAGTAAGATAATACTTTTTTTGTTACTCTTCCTTAAATATCAGATCAACTGCTTTATTGTTATCTAATAAAAAATGATTTGTGTTATAAGGAATGAATTAATGAATGATATTTTAGTTGCCAACCAATTAACTAAACAATATGGAAAAAACCTTGCCTTAAATCATGTTGATCTCACTGTAAAACAAGGCAGTATTTTAGGTTTGCTTGGCCCCAATGGTAGCGGAAAAACAACTTTGTTAAGTATTGCCATGGATGTTGTTAAACCAACCTCTGGCCAAATCTTTTGGTTCGGTAAAAAACCAACAGCGGAATCCCGCCAAAAAATTGGTACTTTATTAGAAACGCCTAATTTTTATGATTATTTATCTGCCGAAAACAATTTAAAAATTGCGGCAAAAATAAAACAAGTTGATGAAAAATATATTGAAAGAGTGTTAAATATTACCGATTTAGCCGCTCGACGAAAAGATAAATTCAATACTTTCTCATTGGGAATGAAGCAGCGTTTAGCAATAGCTTCAGCTTTATTAGGTGAACCTAAAGTCTTGGTACTGGATGAACCAACCAATGGATTAGACCCACAGGGTATTGCTGAAATAAGAAAACTGATCCAAGAAATAGCTCAAAATAAGACAACAATTATTTTAGCTAGCCATATGTTAGATGAAGTTGAAAAAGTCTGTACGGATGTTGCTATTATCAAAAATGGTAACCTATTAATGCAAGATTCTGTGCAAGAAGTTTTATCCGACAATATTATGTATGAGCTTTCATCTGAACACATTGATACATTAAAAGCATTTCTACAAAAGAATGATTTAGTTCATTCAATCAAAGAAAGCAAAGAAGGATTAACAATTTCTTGTGATTCAACATTGACATCAAAACAATTAAATCAAAGTTGTTTTGAGAAAAATATTATTTTATCGCATCTTGTTAGAAAGAAAAAAAGTTTAGAGTCTCAGTTTTTGGAGGTAACACAATAATGTTATTAAGGCTGTTACAAATTGAGTGGATAAAGCTTTTTCATAGTCGAACTTTTCTTGTTTTATTAGGCCTTTATTCAGCCATCTGCATGCTCAGTGTTTATGTTTTAAATACCGCCTATCAAGAATCGATAAAACTAGCGGGAGATGGACAGGCTGCTATGGTAATGGGTGTGGCATCTACATTATTCTTTTCACCAGAAGTCTGGAAATTAATGATTTATATTTCAAGCTTTTTAAACTTTTTGCTAATTTTAGTCTTTATTCTTATGTTATCGAATGAATATAAATATAACGCTTTAAGACAGCATGTTATTGATGGCTTGGACTACAAAGACTTGATTATCGGAAAACAATTATTTATTGGTTTTCTGGTTTTTTTTGCCATTATTAATATTATAGTACTAACGACTCTAATCGCAAAAAATAGCATTTTTATAAGCTTTAATCAAAGTGCTTATGTATTGTTTCATTATATGTTGAGTTTATTTTTCTTGTTAAACTTTTCTTATTTAATCATGACATTAACTAAGCGTACGATTCCTACTATTATGGTTATTTTATTCTATCGTTTGCTTGAATTTTATTTAAGTTATGAATTACCTGAGAGCATTGCCCATTGGTTACCATTCAATGTCATGAATCGCTTAGTACCAATACCTGCTGAAGATATGGTACGCGCAATGAATGTCCCTATAAGTTCAGCAGTTACTACTATTGATATTTTAGTTTGTTTTGTGTGGAGCTT
>CAYPMT010000051.1:0-1542 GCA_964411875.1 uncultured Kangiellaceae bacterium | reverse complement strand
AGTAAGTTTCTTTCTTCTTGAATATGAATAACATCTTTTAAATCAGTTAAATGAAAATCACCTCGTTGAATAGCGTGCTGTTTTTCAACAGACTTTTCTGCCTGATTTTTTTGATATTGTTCGCTTAGATTATTACTGATGTTACTTTCACTGGATAATTTATTGGTTTTAATAACAGGAATATCAAATTCTCTATTCAGATCGACACCAGGCATATCACTTTTAATTCTTAATCGCCAAAAAATATAGGTATTTGAACGTTTTACATCTGATTCAGGTAAACTATCTGGCACATTAAAAGTAAATCTCAAACGAAAACCTTCACGCAAATTTTCAGGCTTAATTGAGCCTTCTTCAGCCCAATCAACTCTCTCTTTACGTGAACGACTTTTACCTGTGCCCGATATATAGGTATAAACACATTCGAGTGTTACTTTAATAGAAGTATCATGGGCCAGCGGTTTAGTACCTTGAATAATGCCGCCGACATGGTTACCTATTTCTCCGGGATAAGGTGACATTTCAAATTGGATTTTTCCAAACTTCCAATAAGCAATTGTTTGTTTAATGGCTAAAAAGAATAAAAAGAGACCAACCAGTGGAAATAATAAGGTTAATAAAACGGCATAATCACCTTTGGAAAATTCATCAATTATATCTGGAGTAGCACTAATAATAACAACACTAGTTATGCCATTCCAGAACAAACAAAATAACCAGAAGAACCAAAGCTTGCTTTTAATACTTGAGTTTATCTTATTAGTTTTCCAAGCCTTATGATTTTTCCAATGATGCTTTTCTCCCTTAATTATGGATTTCTGCTTATCACCTGAATTAGATGAAGACTTTTTGAGTAGGCCATAAAGAATCACAAGCCCAATGACAAAAAATAGACCAGAGAGCAAGGACATTAATGCAAAAAGTCCCCAGCGCATTTTAGGATCAATAATTGCCTGGTTAGGATTAGCCGGATTAATCCAAATACTAATTGATTGCTTATTTCTAAATGAATGTTGGAGATTTTTGCCTAAGACTTTATGGTAGTTTCCGATATTATCGTTAAATCTTGCTAAATAAACGCGTTCATTCTGATAGCGAATATTATTGATGTAATAGTTGTACTTCGCTTCGACTGAGCTTTCATTAATTTTTACCGATAATAGTTGTGCACTCTGCTCTTGCCAACTTCTCATTTTATGCCAATCTAATAACATTGATATTGAGTTTTGATATAACAAGAATCCACCAACACTCATAAATACCAAACCAACGATAAAAGGAATTATCTTTCTCATCTATAGGCTCTTTTTACTCATTAGTTAAATAGTAGTAGGCTAAACTTACAATATTAATGTCCATGTTATACAATAATTCTCGTCTAATAGAAAATAATATTAATCAAACCTAACTGATAAGAAAAATGATTAAAATTGCTACCCGAAAAAGTCCACTAGCCCTCTGGCAAGCCGAATTTGTTAAAGCTGAATTAGAAAAATATCACCCTGAATTAGTGGTTGAATTAGTACCCATGTCAACCCAAGG
>CAYPMT010000050.1:0-16897 GCA_964411875.1 uncultured Kangiellaceae bacterium | reverse complement strand
AATTAAGCTACCCCCAAGCTAATAAATTGGATATGCCTCTATGAGCGAGCTAATTCGTCACCCTGTTCCTACCTCTTTTGCTGAAAAATCACTGATTAATGCTGAAAAGTATCAGTCGATGTATCAAGATTCGATTAATAATCCTGATAAGTTTTGGGCAGAGCAAGCAGAAAAGTTTATTAGCTGGTATAAGCCTTGGGATAAGGTGAGTGATGTTGATTATCATAAAGCGAGCATTAAGTGGTTTGAAGGCGCTGAACTCAATGTTAGTTACAATTGTATTGATCGACACTTACCCGAAAAAGCCAATAAAACCGCCATTATTTTTGAAGGCGATGAACCCGGCAATAGTCGTCATATTAGTTATCAAGAATTACATGATGAGGTTTGTCGATTTGCTAATGTATTAAAGCAGCGCGGGGTTAAGAAAGGTGATCGCGTGTGTATTTATATGCCAATGATTCCTGAAGTTGGTTATGCGATGCTTGCCTGTGCTCGAATTGGTGCCGTTCATTCAGTCGTTTTTGGCGGGTTTTCACCAGAATCACTGAAAACTCGAATTCTAGACTCTGATTGTCGTATTATTATTACCGCTGATGAAGGCATCCGTGGTGGTAAAGCAATTCCTCTAAAAAGCAATACTGATAAAGCCGTTGCTGATTGTCCAAGTGTACACACGGTTTTAGTCGTTAAGCATACCCAGAACAGCGTTGCTTGGAATGACTCAATTGATGTTGATTATTACGCACTTAGAGAAGCCGCGTCTAATCAATGTGAACCAGAGATCATGCAAGCAGAAGATCCTTTATTTATTCTTTATACATCAGGCTCAACAGGCAAACCCAAAGGCGTGTTACATACATCGGGCGGCTATATTCTTTACGCGGCTATGACACATAAATATGTGTTCGATTATCATGACGATGATATCTATTGGTGTACTGCGGATGCTGGATGGATTACAGGTCACTCTTATATTTTTTACGGCCCGCTTGCCAATGCGGCAACCACATTAGTTTTTGAAGGTGTTCCTACATATCCCGATGCTTCACGATTTTGGCAAGTGATTGATTCTCACCAAGTCTCTATTTTTTATACTGCACCGACCGCCATACGTGCACTCATGTGTCTCGGTAATGATTTAGTTACGCAAACATCAAGAAAAAGTCTCCGGCTTTTAGGGACTGTCGGCGAACCCATTAATCCTGAAGCCTGGGATTGGTATTACCAGGTTATTGGTAATGAACAATGTCCAATCGTGGATACCTGGTGGCAAACAGAAACAGGCGGTATTTTAATTACCCCATTAGCTGGAGCTCATGAGCTAAAGCCTGGTTCAGCAAGCAAACCATTTTTTGGTATTAAACCTATGCTAGTTGATAATGACGGACAAATACTCGAAGGTGAAGCTGCTGGTAGCCTTGTTATGCAACAAAGTTGGCCAGGGCAAATGAGAGGTGTTTATGGTGATCATAAACGTTTCTTTGATACTTATTTTGCTCAATTTCCCGGTTATTATTTTACTGGCGATGGTGCAAAACGTGATGCCGATAACTACTTTTGGATAACCGGTCGAATGGATGATGTACTTAACGTATCAGGACATCGGCTAGGTACAGCTGAAATTGAAAGCGCTTTAGTTTTACATCCATCGGTTGCTGAAGCTGCCGTTGTTGGTTTTCCTCACGATATAAAAGGTGAAGGTATCTACGCTTATGTCACACTCATGCTTGGCATAGAATCAAATGACCAACTTAAACAAGAATTAATCCAGTTTGTTGCCAAAGAAATTGGCGCTATTGCAAAACCCGAATTTATTCAATGGGCACCTGGCTTACCTAAAACTCGTTCAGGTAAAATTATGCGACGCATACTCAGAAAAATTGCAGCAGAAGAATTTGATAATCTGGGTGACACTTCAACGCTTGCTGATCCATCCGTTGTGAATGATTTAATAGAAAATCGTTAAGTAAAATAAAAATCACTAAGCGAATTTTATTGTCATAACGACCTAGTTCTTGTTACACTGGACAGGATTTGATCATTCATACAATAAAAAAAGCTAGTCTAAATAAGCTAAAATGCTTTCTCACTAGCCAATAAATAAAACATAAAATAGGCTTACAAACATGCCCAAGAATAATGTTACGAATGCAAACCCTACCAACCCTGTAAGAATTATCAAAAAATATACCAATCGGCGTTTATATGACACAAACATCAGTCGCTATATTACTTTACATGAAATTAAAGATTTAGTTTTATCCCATAACGATTTTAAAGTTATTGATGCTAAAACCCACGAAGATATAACCCGCCCTACTTTATTGCAAATTTTGCTCGAAGAAGAAACTAACCAACAACCTATTTTGACTACTGAAGTTCTTAAAGAATTTATGCGTTTTTATGGCGATTCAATGCAAGCAATGATGAGTCGCTTTCTTGAACATAGTGTAAACCTTTTTATGGAGCGTAAAGCTGGTCTTAAAAGTCCATTAAGTACTTTATTGAACAGCCAATCAATTTCATCCATGCAAAACATTGCTGAACAAAATATGGATAGCTGGACAAATAAAACAACTCAACTTAAAAAACAAAAACAAGACTATAGATCACTTTAATAAAACACTGATAAAAACATCAGGCTAAAATTTTTATTAAAGCTTGCTCAAAAAAATAGCGCTAATCTCTTCAATCAGCGACCAATAACTTGATTGGTAAATAATCGTTATCATCAAGACTAAAATTAATAGTGATAAGTTAGCTTTAATAAAACTTAAACGTAATTTTTTGTCCTTCTGTTTGAACCAATATTCTCGATTAAATTTAACAGCAAAATAGATAGCAATTCCGATTAAAACTAAAATAAATATGAGTTGGTAGGCAACCGATTTATCCAAAGAAAATGCAGCCCCAACCAACATGCCTGGAAATACATAAAATGGAACCCATAACACAGCAGATATTATATTGACCCAAAAGAAGCTGACTTTATTCATTTGTGACACGCCGGCAATAAAAGGCACTAGCGCACGTGTAGGCCCTAAAAAGCGTCCAATAAAAACACCTACTATGCCATGTTTATCAAAAAATTCATGCATCTTACCCATCATCTTTTGATGTCTCGCTACCCAAGGCCAGCTTAAAATCTTTTCATGATAGTAAAAACCTAAATGATAACTAAAATACTCGCCAACAACAGCACCAAAATAAACACCGATCAAAATTGAGTATAAGTCCAATTGATTAGCACCAATCAATGTGCCGATACCAAACAATAAAACCCAACCAGGCATAAATAAGCCAATAATTGCTAAAGACTCAAAAAAAGCAATTAAAAAAGCAATAAGAATTGCCCAGCTAGAATACTCTTCGATAAAGCCTAATATGGCATCAGTCATTTAATCCGACTCACACAAAAATTTTAATCGACCAATTTATCAGAAATCCTGAAGAAAAGACAAGGATAGATATGCGTAAAAAAGCTAGCCTGGCGATCAGGCTAGCAACTCAAAATACATAGTGGGGATTTTTATTAGGGCTTTAGCTTACTATAGCCATCACCCTGAAAAACATTAGGACTCAATAAAAACATTAGGTGATACATTAAAGCGCTTAGATAGCTCTCTAACATGACGCAACGTTAAGGAACGCTTGCCATTGAGAACTTCTGAGACAACACCCTGACTACCAATTTCCTTAAGCTGGGACTGCTTAATACTATGAAGCTTAATTAAATACTTAAGTGCCGGTAGAGCACCGCCTTGACGTTCCGCCATCATATTACCTTCATACTCATGGACAGCTCTCGCCATAGCCTCAATCAAACCGCTCAAAGGGCTATTCGGTCGGTTTTCAACCAGTTTAATCGCATCTTTTAGGTTAGCTAATAGCTTTTGATGCTCTTCAGGCGTTTTTGGCGTATCAACTACTGGTGCAATCATATGCCAATGCTGTACAGCCTTTTCTAATGCCTCTTGCATTAAAAGTTCCTCCTAGTGGTTTCCTGGCTTAATTTCATCGATGTAAGCGACTTGAGACTCAAAGTTGAGTAGCGTATGCACTAACAGCGTTGTTTCCGGAATTGGAAAACGATATTGATAATTAAATCCTCTCATGTCACCAAATGTTGATAACAAAGCTTTCTCAGAGTAGAAGTCACCTTCACTAAGAATTTGATACCAACCAGCAAGCTTTTCACTCGCAGCTGGATACCGCGCTTGCGCTTCTTTTATCCGACTAATAGCAACAACCTTCAAGAGAACCTCCTAAACAGGTGTATTATCAATTTTTAGCTAATAAATACAAGCTTTTATCCCAAAAACTTCAGCAAAAACAGCGTTAAATCTGACAATTTTGAGTTACGAAGTATAAAATAATCGATTGACTGAAAGAATTCAAACAATAAAAAATCAAGAACCTACTTAAGTCACAATTTATTAAATAACTTTTAGCTTTTAACCAATCTGGTACGAAAAATGAAATTCCCAGTAAAGACTCATTTACAAACCATTCTTGAGCTTTTAGACTTGGATTTTTATTCCAGACCAATTAACCAATGCTTCCTTACTTCTATCAATCAACAAGCTTAACCATTGGAAGCTATGGCGTAATGCTCGCTATTGCCTATCTCGTTGGGCGCCAAATCTATCTTACTAATTTGAATAAAGCAATTAAATCTCAAATTAACTGGGAAGTTCTTATTATTTGCCTATTAATTTTCGGTGTTATCGGCGCAAAATTAATGTTTATGATAAAAAATCCTGATCGAGCATCCTTCTCTGATGCATCATCTTTTGTTGATGTGAGCGGCTTCTCAAGTCAAGGGGCCATTATAGCCGGCTTTTTAGTCATTCTAGTTTTTTCTAAACTGGCTCGAATACCACTTTCGATACTATTGGACTCAGCTGCACCAGCTGCAGTTTTAGCTTATGCTGTGGCTCGCGTTGGTTGCTTCTTATCAGGTGATGACTGCTGGGGTGCACAAAGCGAATTACCTTGGGCTATGCAGTTTCCTAATGGCATAAAACCAACGCCGCCAGGTGTACATGTACATCCTGTTCCCTTGTATGAAATTATCTACTCGGTTGCTATTTGGGTTTATTTGAATTATCTAAAAACTCAAGATAAGCCAGCCTATACTATTTTTTGCAGTTTATTATTATTGTGGGGGTTTTGTCGTTTTTGGGTCGAGTTTGTTAGTTCAAACCCAATCAAAATAGCTGGAATGACTGGTTCACAGGTAGGTGCTTTAGTGATGTTTGTTACTGGACTTGGCTTTTTTATCACTCAGTACTCATCTGGTAATAAAAAGCAACATCAAAGAAATAAAGTCATAAAAAAACCGAGTCAATAGACTCGGTTTTAACAAATTAGAAAGCCTTAAGTCTGGCTTACTTATTCTTCGGTTTCAACTGCTTCTTCTTCAAGCTCTTCTTCTTCAATGATTGGTCTATCAATCAACTCAACGTAAGCTATTGGCGCTTTATCACCAGCACGGAAACCAGCTTTGATTATACGCAAATAGCCACCTGGACGCTCCTGATAACGTGGACCAAGCTCATCAAATAACTTACCAACAGCAGCTTTACTACGGGTTCTTGAAAAAGCTAAACGACGATTAGCCACACTATCTTCTTTAGAAAGTGTAATTAATGGCTCTACCACTCGACGCAACTCTTTAGCTTTTGCTAAAGTTGTTTTAATCAGCTCGTGCTCAATTAAAGACACAGACATATTTCGAAACATAGCTTGTCTATGACTGGAGTTACGGTTTAATTGTCTACCACTATGACGATGACGCATACTAAATTACCTTTATACAAAACTACCAGCCTGCAATAGTACTGATATTATTTTAATTAATGTTATCAAGCTTAAACTCGAAGCCTAAGCCAACCACCTAATAACCAGGTGGTGCAATCTATTTAAAAAATACTTCAATAAAGCGTTAAAAACTAAGCATCATCAAGAATACTTGATGGCGGCCAGTTTTCTAATCGCATTCCTAAAGATAAACCCCGAGAAGCAAGTACATCTTTTATTTCAGTCAAAGACTTTTTGCCAAGGTTTGGCGTCTTCAATAACTCAACTTCAGTTCGTTGAATCAAGTCACCAATATAATGAATATTTTCGGTCTTCAAACAATTAGCACTACGTACCGTAAGCTCAAGATCATCAACCGGACGAAGTAAAATTGGGTCAAACTCCGGCTCTTCTTTCTCAGGCTCAACTTGTTTCTCATCTTTTAGGTCAACAAAAGCGACAAGTTGTTGTTGTAAAATAGTCGCACAACGACGAATAGCTTCTTCTGGCTCAATCGTACCATTAGTTTCTAAGTCTAAAACTAATTTATCTAAGTTGGTTCTTTGCTCAACACGTGCAGAGTCAACAACATAAGAAACTCGACGTATTGGGCTAAAAGAAGCATCAAGACACAAGCGACCAATGCTCATATCTTCGTCTTCATTATTTTTTCGTAGAGAAGCTGGTTCATAACCACGACCTTTCTTAACGATTAGGCGCATATTTAATGAGCCTTTTTTGGTTAAAGTCGCAATATGATGTTCAGGATTAATGATTTCAACACCGGCTTGTTCTTCAATATCAGCCGCTGTAACAGGACCTTCACCTTTCTTTTGTAAAGTTAATGTGGCTTCATCTTTATCTTCTAAACGAATAGCCAGCCCTTTTAAGTTCAATAAAATATCAATCACATCTTCTTGTACATTTTCGATGGTAGTATACTCGTGTAAAACACCATCAATCTCAACTTCAACAACTGCACAACCAGGCATTGAAGAAAGTAATATTCTACGCAGAGAATTACCAAGCGTATGACCAAATCCACGCTCAAAAGGCTCTAAAACAACTTTAGCTTTTTTCTCACCAAGATTTTCTACTTTAATCTGACGTGGCGTCAGTAGTTCAGAAACATTGCCCATATATAATCCTCTTCAAGAGTTACTTGGAGTATAATTCCACAATTAGGTTTTCATTAATATCTGCAGGTAAATCAGAACGCTCAGGAGCATTCTTAAAAGTTCCTTCCATTTTTTTCTCATCAACTTCAACCCAAATAGGTCGATCTTTTTGTGATGCGAGTTCTAATGCTGCAACAATTCGAGCCTGTGTCTTAGACTTTTCACGTATGCTAACAATGTCTGTTGGCAATACTTTATATGAAGGAATATTAACCGCTTTACCATTTATTAGTATTGCTTTATGACTCACCAACTGACGAGCTTCTGAACGTGTTGAACCGAATCCCATACGATAAACAACATTATCTAATCGTGACTCTAACAACTGTAATAAATTTTCACCGGTTGCGCCCTTAAGACGAGCAGCTTCTTTATAATAGTTACGAAACTGTTTTTCTAATACGCCATAAATACGACGAACTTTTTGTTTTTCACGCAACTGCAAACCGTAATCAGAGAGTCTTCCTCTTCTGCCACCATGAAAACCGGGAGCCTGATCAATTTTACATTTGTCTTCAATTGCACGAACGCCACTTTTTAGCATCAAATCGACGCCTTCGCGACGTGCTAATTTAAGCTTAGGTCCTATATATCTTGCCATTTATATTCTCCAATAATACCTAAAATTACACGCGTCGCTTTTTCGGCGGACGACAACCATTATGTGGGATAGGAGTAACATCAGTAATATTTGTAATTTTAAATCCTGCACTATTCAAAGCTCGCACAGCAGATTCTCTACCTGGTCCTGGGCCTTTAACAAAAACTTCCATGCTTTTCATACCCATTTCTTTAACCATTTCAGCAACCCGATCTGCCGCAACCTGTGCAGCAAAAGGCGTACTTTTACGCGAGCCTCTAAAACCAGAACCACCAGCAGTTGCCCAAGCTAAAGCATTACCTTGGCGATCAGTTACTGTCACTATGGTGTTGTTAAAAGAGGCATGGATATGTGCCATGCCATCAACAACATGTTTTTTGACTTTTTTACGAGAACGAGGAGTCTTTGCCATAGTGTTCTATCTCTTAATTGGTTTACGCGGACCCTTACGAGTACGAGCATTAGTTTTAGTTCTTTGTCCACGGACTGGTAAGCTTCTTCTATGGCGAATACCACGAAAACAACCTAAATCCATTAAACGCTTTATATTCATAGAAACTTCTCGGCGTAAATCACCCTCAACAGTAAACTTAGCGACTTCATTACGAAGTAACTCAATTTCTGCCTCAGCAAGATCTTTGATTTTACGATTACCTTCAACTTTCGCATTCGCACAGATCTGCTTAGCTCGAGTAGAACCAATTCCGTAAATTGCTGTTAAAGCAATTACCGAGTGTTTATTAACTGGAATATTAATACCAGCGATACGGGCCATTTAACTAACTCCCAAATTTCAGTTTCAAACTAATTACGTCACCGCCACAAAACGGCGCGACATAATAGCTTCGAAACGATTAAAAATCAACCTGTTAATGTAATCTGTTAATCTCTCTTATGTGAGATATAGTAAGGAAATTTGTTAATTAACCCTGACGCTGTTTATGGCGAGGGTCAGAACAAATAACTCTTACACTACCATGTCTGCGAATAATTTTGCATTCACGGCAGATTTTTTTAACAGAAGCTCGAACTTTCATTTTCTTACTCCACAATTGGTATTGCCAGCAGCCCGCCTAACGACGAACACCACCTGCACCACCATAGTTTTTAAAATTAGCTTTCTTTAACACAGAATCATAATCACGCGAAACCAAATGAGCTTGAACTTGTGACATGAAATCCATAATAACTACAACAATAATTAATAAAGATGTTCCACCAAAGTAAAAAGGTACTTTCCAGAACAAAATCATAAACTCAGGTAATAAACAGACCGCAGTTATATAAAGTGCTCCAACTAGGGTCAAGCGAGTCATGACTTTATCAATATACTTAGATGTTTGTTCACCAGGACGTATCCCAGGAATAAATGCATTAGAACGTTTTAGCTGATCAGCCGTATCACGAGGATTATAAACCAAAGCTGTATAGAAAAAGCAGAAGAACATAATACCTGCCGCATAAACAAGCATATAAAGCGGGTTACCTGGCTGCATCTGCTGAGCAATATTTTGTAACCAAAGCCAACCACTCTCACCACCTTTAGCCGAACCAAGCCATTGTGCAATAGTTGCTGGGAACAAAATAATACTCGAAGCAAAAATTGCGGGAATGACCCCAGCCATATTAACTTTTAATGGCAAGTGCGATGATTGAGCTTGAAACATTTTGCGCCCTTGCTGTTTCTGCGCATAATTAACAACTAATCTTCTTTGGCCTCTTTCCATAAACACTACAAATGCTGTAACTGCTAAAACAACAACTAAAATCAACAGTAACGCTATGATATTCATGTCGCCTTCACGGGCTTGCTGAAAAGTTTGCCCTAAAGCTGTTGGTAAACCAGCAACAATACCAATGAAAATAAGTACTGAAATACCATTACCAATGCCTCTTTCATTAATCTGCTCACCTAACCACATAAGGAACATTGTGCCAGTTACTAAACTCACCACTGCACCAAAATAAAACCCAAAATCAACGCTAGGCACCAAACCAGGCATCATAGTAGGAAAACTAACTGATATACCAACAGCTTGGATACAAGCCAACAAAAGAGTTAAGTAACGCGTATATTGATTAATTTTACGGCGGCCTGCTTCGCCTTCTTTTTTAATCTCTTGCAACCGAGGCTCAACAAAACTCATTACCTGCAAAATAATCGAAGCCGTAATATAAGGCATGATACCCAGCGCGAAAACACTCGCCCTTTCTAAAGCTCCACCGGAAAAAACATTAAACAAACCAACAATGGTATTTGATTGCTGCTTCATAAACTCGGCTAAAACGCCAGGATCGATACCTGGTACGGGAATAAAAGAGCCAAGTCTAAAGATAACCATAGCCATTAGCACAAACAACAGACGTTGCTTGAGCTCTTCTAGCCCACCACCTGCTTTTTTATCCATTGGAGCCTTAGCCATAATTCTAAACCTATAAAACCTTTATTTGCTCTCGTTACTAACGAGCTTACCACCAGCTGCTTCAATAGCTGCTTGAGCACCTTTAGATACTCGAATGCCGTCACCAACGTTAACAGCTTTATCGATAGAGCCAGATAGCATCACTTTAACTTGTTGGATATTTCGGTTAATAACACCCGCAGCTCTCAGAGAAAGCAAATCAACTGCGCTTCCTTCAACTTTATTCAGTTCACTCAAGCGAACTTCAGCAGAAGATAAAGACTTTCTTGAAGTAAAACCAAACTTAGGCAAGCGCTGTTTTAAAGGCATTTGACCACCCTCAAAACCTGGCTTAACTTTACCGCCAGAACGAGACTTAAGACCTTTGTGACCTCGACCACAAGTCTTACCCAAAGTTGAACCGATACCACGGCCAACTCGTTTTGCTGATTTTTTCGAATCTGCCGCAGGGCTTAACGTATTCAAACGCATGATATTCTCACTCATTGAATTACTCCTCTACCCGAACCATATAGTTAACAGTATTCACCATGCCACGAGTTGAAGGTGTATCTTCAACTTCTACAGTATGACCAATACGACGTAAACCTAGTCCAGTTAGACAACCCTTATGGTTTTTTAAACGTCCAATCGAAGACTTAGTTTGGGTTACTTTCATTATTTTTTTCTTAGCCATGGCTTTTACTCCATAATCTCCGCAACAGGTTTACCACGCTTAGAGGCAACTGACTCTGGTGAAGCCATATCGTTTAAGCCTCGGATAGTCGCTTGCACAATATTGATTGGATTAGTCGAACCAATACTTTTTGCTAATACGTTTTCAACCCCAATAACTTCAAATACCGCACGCATCGCACCACCCGCAATAATACCAGTACCCTGTGAGGCTGGTTGCATATAAACTTTAGAGGCACCATGTCTTGCATTAATAGCATGCTGTAAAGTATGACCATCTTTTAAATCAACTTTAATCATGTTACGACGAGCTTGCTCCATCGCCTTTTGAATAGCAGCTGGCACTTCACGGGCTTTACCGCGACCAAACCCAACTTTACCGCTACCGTCACCGACAACTGTTAAAGCAGTGAATGAAAAAATCCGTCCACCTTTTACTACTTTAGATACACGATTAACATTGACGAGTTTTTCAACCATGCCATCGCTATTATTATTTCCGTCTTGTCTAGCCATATTCTAATTACCCTTAAAACTGGAGACCATTTTCACGTGCAGAATCAGCTAATGCTTTTACACGACCATGATATTTAAAACCTGAGCGATCAAATGCAACGTTTGAAACGCCAGCCTTTGTTGCTCTTTCTGCCACAAGCGCACCGACAACTTTTGCTGTTTCGACATTACCTGTTGACTTACCGCTACCCTTTATATCTTTTTCAAGACTTGATGCTGTGGCTAAAATTTTGCCTCCATCAGCCGCAATAACCTGAGCATATATATGACGAGGTGTACGATTAACGACTAAACGATTAGCACCGAGCTGTTTCATTTTCATACGACTTTTAGTCGCACGACGAAGTCTGGCTTGTTTCTTGTTCATGATGCTACCTATTTCTTCTTAGCTTCTTTTCGACGAATATGCTCATCAGCATACTTAACACCTTTACCTTTATAAGGCTCTGGTGGACGATAAGCTCGAATGTTAGCGGCTACCTGGCCAACCACTTGTTTATCAATACCTTTAATCAAAATTTCAGTATTTGATGGTGTTTCAACACTAATACCTTCAGGTAATTCATATTTAACTGGGTGAGAAAAACCTAACGTTAAATCAAGTGCTTTGCCTTGAGCTTTTGCTCTATAACCAACACCAACAAGTAATAATTTTTTCTCAAAACCTTGTGAAACACCAACAACCATGTTGTTCACCAAAGAACGCATAGTACCGGACATAGCACTGCCACCACTAACACCTTCACAAGCTTTGAAAGTTAACTGACTATCATCAAGGGAAATACCAACCGATGCATGAACATCAAGTTTCAACTCACCTTTAGAGCCTTTCACAGAAAGACTTTGACCTTTTAAATCAACTGTCACGCCCGAAGGAATAGCGACTGGATTATTTGCAATTCTAGACATCTTATCGCTCTCCTTAAGACACTAAACAGAGAACTTCACCACCGTGACCTGACTTACGTGCTGCACTATCCGTCATTACCCCTTTCGAAGTTGATACGATAGCAACACCTAAACCGTCTAATACACGAGGTAGCTCAGTGGACTTTTTATAAATACGTAGACCTGGGCGACTCACTCGTTTAAGCATATCGATAACAGGTTTACCTTGATAATATTTAAGCTCTATTGAAAGCTCAGCTTTATTATTATCTTTGTCTAGCTTGGCATAATCAAGAATATAACCTTCTTGCTTTAACACTTCCGCAATTGACATTTTCAATTTTGATGACGGCATAACAACCGATTTTTTTGCTGCAGACTGACCATTACGAACTCGGGTTAGCATATCAGCGATAGGATCTTGCATACTCATTACGATTCTCCCAACAATTACCAGCTAGCTTTAACTAAGCCAGGCACATTACCTTGCATGGCTTGCTCACGTAGTTTATTACGGCATAAGCCAAACTTACGTAGATAAGCGTGTGGACGACCTGTCATATGACAGCGATTACGTTGACGTACTGGACTCGCATTGCGTGGCAATTTTTGTAACGCCACTTGCGCTTCCCAACGCTCTTCATCACTCTTGTTAAGATCAGCAATAGTTGATTTTAACTCAGCGCGTTTAGCTGAATATTTTGCAACCGTGCGAGCACGCTTTTTTTCGCGCTCTACCATTGATACTTTAGCCATGAGTCTTCTTAACCTTTTAGTGGGAAGTTAAACGCATTTAATAATTCGCGTCCTTCTTCATCAGTTTCTGCTGTCGTTGAAATCGTGATGTCCATACCGCGGATTTTATCCACTTTATCATAATCAATTTCAGGGAAAATGATTTGCTCTTTAACACCCATAGAATAGTTTCCACGGCCATCAAAAGATTTAGGATTTAATCCTCGGAAGTCACGAATACGAGGGATAGCAATAGCAACCAAACGCTCCATAAAGTCCCACATACGCTCGCCACGTAAAGTGACTTTAGCGCCGATAGGATAACCATCACGGATTTTAAAACCCGCAATTGATTTACGTGCTTTAGTTACAACAGGCTTTTGCCCAGAAATTGCCATCAGGTCACCACAAGCGTTCTCTAGAACTTTCTTATCCCCAACAGCTTCCCCGAGACCCATATTTAATGTGATCTTGGTAATCTTTGGGACTTGCATGACTGATTTGTAGCTAAACTTTTGCATTAAGTTGTCAACTACATTGGCTTTATAGTGGTCTTGCAGTTTCGCCATTTTCTACACCAATTTATTTGTAAAAATTAATCAATTAACTCGCCATTCGATTTGAATATACGAACGCGCTTACCATCTTCTTGCTCTTTAAATCCAACTCTATCGGCTTTGCCAGTGGCTGAATTAAAAATCGCAACATTAGAGATATCCATAGGTGCTTCTTTTTCTATGATACCACCTTGAATTCCTGCTTGCGGATTAGGCTTAACATGCTTTTTCATCATATTAAGGCCTTCCACAACAACTCGAGACTTATCAGTCAACACTTTAGTGATCTTGCCTCGCTGACCATTACTCTTGCCAATAAGTACAACTACTTCATCGCCTGTTCTTAACTTTCGCATCTCGTATTTCTCCTAAAGAACTTCCGGTGCCAAAGACACAATCTTCATAAACTTGTCACCACGTAACTCACGGGTTACAGGCCCAAAAATACGCGTACCGATTGGTTGCAAACTTGCGTTTAATAAAACAGCTGCATTACCATCAAAACGAATTAACGAACCATCAGGTCGACGAACACCTTTTCTTGTTCTCACAACAACAGCATTTAATACATCACCTTTCTTCGCTTTACCACGAGGAATAGCTTCTTTAACACTTACTTTTATCACATCACCAATTCTTGCATAACGGCGATGAGAGCCGCCAAGAACCTTAATACACTGGACCCGACGAGCACCACTGTTATCAGCAACGTCAAGTGTAGTTTGCATTTGGATCATTGGTTTTCTCCAATCATTCTCGCCCTAAAACACGACTTTTGATAGTCTGTCGCACAAAAGGAGCGGGAGTATATCATCATTCAACTCATTGAGCTAACTAAAAACTAGTAAGACTCAACCTTAATTAATTTGCTTTAGTCACAACTTCAACTAACTGCCACGATTTACTTTTAGAAAGTGGGCGGCTTTCAACAACCGTGACTGTATCACCCATTTTGCACTGATTACTTTCATCATGTGCATGAACTTTAGTAGAGCGTTTAATAAACTTACCGTAAATCGGATGCTTTACCTGACGCTCAACTTTAACCGTAATGGTTTTGTCCATTTTGTCGCTAACGACTTTACCCATAAGAGTACGCTTAATTACTTTACGCTCACTCATTAGCTTTGCTCCTCTACACTAGCTTTTTCTTTCAGCAGTGTCTTAACACGTGCGATATCACGACGGACATTTTTTAACTCATGAATTTTGCTTGATTGACCTGTTGCTTTTTGCATACGTAAATTAAATTGTTCTTTACGTTTTTCAAGCAATTCAACCTGAAGCTCATCAATATTCTTTTCTCTTAACTCGCTAGCCTTCATTAGAGCACCGTCCGCTTAACAAAAGTGGTTTTAAAAGGAAGTTTCGCTGCAGCTAACTCAAATGAGTCACGCGCTAAATCTTCATCAATACCTTCAACCTCAAATAACATACGTCCAGGCTGAATTTGAGCTACCCAATATTCAACACTACCTTTACCTTTACCCATACGAACTTCTAAAGGCTTTTTGGTAATCGGTTTGTCTGGGAAAACTCGAATATAAACTTTACCCTGTCTACGCATATGACGAGTCATAGCACGTCGAGCAGCTTCAATTTGACGAGCGGTTAAACGGCCGCGATCAGCAGCTTTTAATCCAAACTCACCAAAACTCACGTTATGATGAACAACACCTCGGTTACGGCCAGTGTGCTGCTTTCTAAATTTTGTTCTTTTTGGTTGTAACATGTCGCCTCCCTAGTCTTTTTTCGCTCGAGAAGGTTTTTTGCTTGGTTTATTTTCAACCACATCTTGTGACTGCTCACCAAAAACTTCACCTTTAAAGATCCAAACTTTTACGCCAATAATGCCGTAAGTTGTGCTTGCTTCCGAAGTTGCATAGTCAATATCAGCACGTAATGTATGCAAAGGAACTCGACCTTCACGATACCACTCAGCACGAGCAATATCAGCACCGCCTAAACGGCCACTAACTTGTACTTTGATACCTTCTGCACCAGCACGCATTGTATTTTGTACGGCTCGCTTCATTGCACGTCGGAACATAACACGTCGTTCTAATTGTTGTGCAATACCATCAGACACTAACTGAGCATCTAACTCTGGCTTACGAACTTGCTCAATATTAATTTGAGTTTGCACACCAGTCATTTGAGTAATTTTATTGCGAAGCTTTTCAATATCTTCACCTTTTTTACCAATAACAATACCAGGACGAGCCGTATGGATAGTCACTCGTAATGCTTTGGTTGGTCGCTCAATATCAATTTTAGACACTGATGCACGTGATAAACGTTTCATTAACCAATCACGAACTTTGATATCACTTGATAACAAATTAGTATATTCAGAGCCTTCGGCATACCAAACAGCGCTATGCTTTTTTACAATTCCGAGGCGGATACCATTTGGATGGACTTTTTGACCCATGGATCTTATCTCCTAGTTATCCGAAACTTTAACGGTAATATGACAAGACCGTTTAAAAATACGATCTGCTCTTCCCTTCGCTCGTGTTTTAATACGCTTAAGCGTTGGGCCTTCATCAACAAAAATCGTTGATACTTTCAATTCATCAATATCTGCCGCATCGTTATGTTCAGCATTAGCAACCGCAGAATTTAAAAGTTTTTTAATTAACTCTGCCGCTTTTTTGTTGCTAAAGGTTAATATATTTAAGGCTTTTTCAACCGGCACACCACGTACTTGATCAGCAACCAAACGTGCTTTCTGAGGAGAAATACGTGCGTGACGTAAAACAGCTTTAGTTTCCATCAGTCTCTCCTATCTCGCTTTCTTATCTGCAACGTGTCCCTTATAGGTACGAGTCGGTGCAAATTCACCTAACTTGTGACCAACCATGTCTTCATTAATAAGCACGGGAACATGTTGACGACCATTGTGTACAGCCATAGTTAAACCAACCATTTCTGGTGAAACCATGGAACGACGGGACCAGGTTTTAATCGGCTTTCGGCTATTTGAGGCTGCAGCACTCTCAACCTTCTTCAAAAGATGAAGGTCTATAAATGGGCCTTTTTTAAGTGAACGTGGCACGATTGATTCCTCTATCTTCTATTTATGGTTACGGCGACGGACAATTAATTTGTCTGTACGCTTATTACTACGTGTCTTTTTGCCCTTAGTTGGCACACCCCAAGGTGTAACAGGATGTCTACCACCTGAGGTACGTCCCTCACCACCACCATGTGGATGGTCAACTGGGTTCATAGCAACACCTCGAACTGTCGGTCTTACACCACGCCATCTAGTAGCACCGGCTTTACCAAGCGAACGAAGCATATGTTCAGAATTACCAACTTCACCAACAGTTGCTCGCCCTTCGGCAAGTACTTTACGCATTTCACCACTACGCAATCTTAAAGTGACATAAGCGCCATCACGAGCAACAATTTGTGCATAAGTACCAGCGCTACGAGCCATCTGGGCGCCTTTGCCCGGCTTCATTTCAATACAATGAATGGTTGTACCAACCGGAATATTTCTCATAGGTA
>CAYPMT010000049.1:1556-16907 GCA_964411875.1 uncultured Kangiellaceae bacterium | reverse complement strand
AATCATTCGCCGTAATAATCGTGCCATCCATATTAAATTCAATCACCGCTTGTGACTTACCGATCGCTTCAATTTGACCCGAGAAATTCGCATTATTAAGTTTTTGTTCAGTCACTTCACTCGCATACTTAACCACTTTAAAAGGCTGACCATTCAAATCCATAATGGGGTTATAAGACGCTTGGATCCAAATTTCTTTACCGCCGTTACCAACACGTTTATATTCACCTGAATCATGTTCGCCACGATTAAGTTTTTCCCAAAAGTCTTTGTATTCACTACTTTCGGCTAACCCCGGAGGTGCAAACATGCTATGATGCTTGCCTTGAATTTCATCCAAAGCATAACCCACCGTTTGACAGAATAAATCATTCGCCGTAATAATCGTGCCATCCATATTAAATTCAATCACCGCTTGTGATTTACCGATCGCTTCAATTTGACCCGAGAAATTCGCATTATCAAGTTTTTGCGCCGTTACATCACTGGCATATTTGATAACTTTATAAGGCTTATTATCAAGATCCATAATGGGATTATAAGAGGCTTGGATCCAGATCTCTTTACCGCCGTTACCAACACGTTTGTATTCGCCGGCATCATATTCACCGCGATTGAGTTTTTCCCAAAAGGCTTTGTATTCACTACTTTCGGCTAACCCTGGGGGTGCAAACATACTATGATGCTTGCCTTGAATCTCACCTAAGCTATAACCCATTGCTTGTAAAAACAAATCGTTTGCCGTAATAATTGTCCCATCCATATTGAACTCAATAACAGCCTGAGACTTATTGATTGCTTCGATTTCTCTAAGTTTTAAATCTACATTAACGTCTTGATCATTCATTGCTTCGCTTCCACATAGTTTATTTAAAATGTACTAACTTCAAAAAAAATCTATTTCTAATATCCAAATAAAAATTTATTCAATATACCGATATACTTTCAGGTCAAATATCACTTAAGCTCTTCAAGATTGATTAGCTTGTTTAAATTTAAAATAACAATCATTGAATCCTCAATTTTTGTCATACCTTTAATATATTGAGTATCAACTTTACTGCCCATACTAGGCGCCAACTTTAGTAACTCATCATTAATATCATGAACATTGCAAACCGCATCAACAACAATACCCATAATGTATTCTTTATTGGTACTTTCTATACGCGACTTTAGAATAATCACGACGGTTGATTTATCATAAGTTGCCAATTCATAATCAAAACGGATCCTTAAATCATAGATAGGAACAATTGCGCCTCTCCAATCAATAACACCTTTAACATAGTCAGGTGTATCCGGCATGGGGCGAGGCTCAACCCAACCATGGATCTCTTGAACAGCTAAGATATCAACACCATATTCATCATTGCCCATATTAAAAGTTAAATATTGTTGTGCACTTAACTTTTCTTTTTTAGTAAAAGTTTTCGTTTTTTCTGCAACTTGATCACTCATTATTAGTTCCTCCAGAAAATGGATGATCAATCAAATCAAGAGATAATAATTGATTTAGGTTTAACAAAGTCACTGGTTGGTTATTAACTGTCATAACACCTTCTGTAAAGCCGCCATTAACATTACCACTTTTACTAGGAACACTTTTTATTTCATCTTTTTGCATGTTAAAAACATCTGAAACACTATCAACAACACAACCCATAAGTCGTTCTTTATCACCTTCAACACTTTTCAAAATAATGATAGCTGTCTTGTCTGAATACTCAACCGAAGAAAAATCAAATCGACACCTTAAGTCAATCACTGGAACAATGGTTCCCCTTAAGTTCAAAACACCTTTCATAAAAGTTAACGAATTGGGTAAAAATGTCGGGCTTTCCCAGGCTCTAATTTCTTGTACACTTAGTATGTTGACGCAAAATTCTTCTTCACCAACAAAGAAACTCAAGTACTGACAACCGGACTCTTCAATATTCAAAGTCGCATCAGCCAAGTCAAACTCTTGGTTGTCAACGATTTGCATAATTTCTGCTGTCATTTTAATTCCTTAAATTAAATACTGATATTAAGCAACTTTATCTTGCTGAGCTTTTAGGCGAGATTTATTTGAGGCACGCCGACTCAAACCAATAATATCTAAGATTAATGAAACGCGACCATCACCAAGTATGGTTGCACCTGATACACCTTGAAGCGATTTGTAGTGACTCTCTAAACTTTTAATAACTACTTGTTGCTGACCTAACAACTCATCAATCCACAATGCGATTCGCTCATTTTCACCATCAACAATAGCTAATAAGCCTTCACTACTTAAATGTGTTTCTGAATCTATTTCAAACTCTTCTTTCAAATTAATTATTGGAATATATTCATCATGTAACTTGTAAACTGGCATATTGCCAGCAATCTTAGAAATACTCGCTGCAGATAATGGAATAGACTCAACAATTGAAACTAAAGGTAATACATAAATTTCATTAGCTACTTTAACCAGTTGTCCATCTAAAATAGCTAAGGTCAAAGGCAATCGAATGGTAAAGGTGGTTCCTTTTCCTAACTCGGAATCAATTTCGACACTACCGCCTAAATTATTAATATTTCGTTTAACCACATCCATACCAACACCACGACCAGAAACATCACTAACTACTTCAGCGGTTGAAAACCCAGGCTCAAGAATCAATGCTAATATTTGTTCTTTGGATAAATCAACGCCCTCATTAATGAGTCCTTTCTCAACACCTTTACGATAAATAATATCTGGGTCAATACCACCACCATCATCACCTACCTCAATAACAATATTGCCACCTTGGTGATAGGCATTTAGTAATAAAGTACCTTCTTCATCTTTACCACTCGCTAAGCGCTTTTCTATTGACTCAATGCCGTGATCAAGCGCATTGCGAACTAGATGGTTGAGCGGGTCTCCCACTTGCTCCATCACTGTTTTATCTAACTCGGTTGATTCACCGCGTACATCTAAATTAACTTTTTTACCCAATTTTGATGAAAGATCTCTGACCATTCGTGGTAGACGATTAAACACAAATCCAATAGGTAACATACGTATACGCATAACACTTTCTTGTAGCTCTCGCGTATTTTGCTCAAGCTCACTAACACCAGCAATTAATTGATTAAGCTTAGAGATGTCAAAATTTTCACCGAGCTCAGTTAACATCGATTGAGTAATAACTAGCTCGCCGACTAAATCAATTAATATATCAACCTTATCAATACCAACTCGAATAGATGATGATGCCGCTTTTTTGGCTGGTGCAGCCGCTGCAGCTGGTTTCTTTGCTGCGACAGGTTTTTTATCCGTTGCGGGCTTTGCCACATCGACTGATTCAGGTTCACTTTCTGCTTTATCTAAAACTTTTTCTTCATCACTGACTGCTGAAGGGCTATCTTGCGCAATTGGAGAAACTTCTAATTTACAATCATCATCAATCCATTCAAACACTTCTCTGATTGCAGCTTCATCAGCATTATCTGAATCAAGCGTTAAAGTCCAAGATAAAAAGCAGGACTCGGGTTTTAATTCATCAAAACTAGGTACATTATCTAAATTAACTTCAACATCTACATGCCCATAACCTTCAAGTTCTCTAAACATTCGAGCAGGTTCATTACCTGTTTCTAAAATATAGGCTTCTGGTATAAACTCAACTTTCCAAAGATTGTCTTCACTAGCTTTACTGGAATCATCATCTTGAGTTTGTGAGGCTGATTCAGCTTCTGATTGACTATCAGCTGTTACCTCTTCTCCATCGAGCAATTGGTTAAAATAATTAACTAACTCAACATGAGAGTCTCCCACATCTTCCCCCTCGTCAATTCGCTGTAACATGCCTCTTAGGCAATCAACTGATTTAAGTAGTAAGTCAACAATTTCCCTACTGACATCTCGCTTACCCTCTCGCATTTCATCGAGTAGTGTTTCCATAACATGGGTGAATTCAGCAACTTCAGTAAAGTTAAATGTGGCACTACCACCCTTAATAGAATGCGCCACTCTAAAAATAGTGTTAATTGTTTCGGTATCAGTGTCTTCCTCTAAACCAAGAAGCTCTTGCTCCATGTTATCAAGACCTTCGAAACTCTCTTCAAAAAACACTTGGTGAAACTGGCTTAAATCAATTTCCATTAAACTTTTCCTACAATTCGGATGCTAAAAAATAACACTTTAAAAAACTATTATTCATCAACAAGTCACCGATCTTTTCTAACCAATGACTTTTTTAATCGTTGCTAACAATTGGTCAGGGTTAAAAGGTTTAACTATCCACCCCGTTGCTCCAGCTGCCCGACCTGCTTGCTTCTTTTCAGCTGATGACTCTGTGGTTAACATAAGCACTGGCGTGAACTTATAATCACCCAATGTTCGTAACTCAGTCACAAAACTAATGCCATCCATATTAGGCATATTGACATCTGAAATAACCAAATCGAACTTATCCGACTTAGCCGTTTTTAAACCTTCAACCCCATCTTCAGCTTCAGCAACATCAAAACCAGCTGATTTTAAAGTGAAACTAACCATTTGACGGATAGACGCAGAGTCATCAACGGTAAGTATTTTAGTCATGAACATATTCTCCACTAACGAACAAAAAAATAATCCTATAAAAAACTTAAGCTTTTCAATTAGCTATCTCATTTAAACTCAGCGCATCTTTCATACCAAGCTTTTCACTGACTTGAATCAATTTATCTGATGGTTTTTGCCAGCTCACTGACTTACCTAAATCAATACCTGCCTTCATAAAAGCATAGACCAATTGCAAGCCTGCTGTGTCAGCTTTTTTAACTTTATCGGCAATTAATACAATTACATCTTTTTTAGATAAAGAACTTTGCAAACGCTCTTTTAGTTTAGAAGCATTGGCAATATCTAATGCATCGCCTAAACTCACCGTTGTTTTGTTACTCAATTTAAAGCCCTCAGTTTCAAGATAACGCTTTCAATAAAACTTTAAGTTATACCGACAAAAACTCTTTATTACATACATAGGTATAGCAAAGTTTTTTTAAAGTTACCTAATTAATCAAAAAAAATATGGTTTTTTTTGTCGATTAAATTTGATGGGATAATTAATAGGAAAAGAGAGACTTATAAAACTATAAGTCTTTTAAAAAAGTGATTGTTTATGCAAAGAATATCAGGAATTAATGATGGTTTTCTCTTATCTCAATGATTAGTGACTACTGGAGTTTTGGTTTCGACGCAAAAATGCTTGAGTAGACATTTCATCCATTTGCCTAGCTTCTTGCTTATTTTTTAGTTGCTTTTCCTTCTCAGCCATTTGAGTAATCACTTGCGAGATTATTTCTGTTTCGCTATGTTTATCTCTCCATTGAGTTTGCTGAGTAGAAAGCTCACTAGCACAACCTTGAACAACAGATTCTTGCTGTTCAATCGCTAAATTGATTTTACTTAAAAACTGATGATACTGATAAAGTACCGAACCACTAACACCATGCTTAACTTTTTGTTGCATCTGAATTAAGTATTCATTTTGATAATCTTGTAACTGTTTTAACTTATCTTTCTCTAATTGTTGCGTTTGGATTGACTCACCCAAAGCTTGAGCAGCTTGTTTTTCTTTACTTTTAGCTAATTTCTTTATAGGTAACAAGCGTTTAGACTTTATCATAATAGCTCTCTTAGTAACTTTTTAAAATTTATAGCCCTACTAAAAAGTTTAGTCGACTAATTCATCATTTGCTGTAAAAATTCAATACTTTCTTGTAAATGAACATCTTGATTAATATCCTGACATAGGAAATTTTTAATTTGGGGCATCATATCAATCGCTTTATCAATAATAGGATCAGAACCTGCTTGATAAGCACCAATAGTAATCAAGTCTTTGTTTTGTTGATAATGTGCATATAAAGCTTTTAACTGGTTAATCGCCTTACGATGTTCAACACTGGTAATTTGGTTCATCACACGACTCACTGAGCCTTCTATATCAATGGCAGGATAATGACCAGCATCGGCTAAATCACGAGATAATACCAAGTGACCATCAAGAATCGCCCTCGCCGCATCAACAATAGGATCTTGTTGATCATCACCTTCTGCTAGGACTGTATAAAAAGCGGTTATACTGCCTTGCTCTGCTGAACCATTACCTGCTCGTTCAACTAATTTAGGTAGCATTGCAAAAACCGAAGGTGGGTAACCTTTAGTTGCTGGCGGCTCTCCAATAGCTAAAGCAACTTCACGCTGAGCCTGACAAAAGCGCGTCAAAGAATCCATTAATAAAAGTACATCTTTTCCTTGGTCGCGAAAATACTCAGCAATACTGGTTGCACTCATAGCACCTTGAATACGCATTAAAGGTGAATTATCCGCAGGTACAGCTACAACCACCGAACGCTCCATACCTTCTTCTCCCAATATTTGTTCTATAAATTCTTTAACCTCTCGACCCCGCTCCCCAATCAACCCAACAACAATAACTTCAGCTTCTGTAAACCGCGTCATCATACCTAACAAAACACTTTTACCCACACCACTACCAGCCAACAGTCCCATTCGTTGACCACGACCAACCGTTAAAACTGAATTAATTGTTCGCACACCAACATCGAGAACTTCGGTGACGGGCTCACGTGCTAATGGGTTAATTGGATCAGTCATCAGTGGACGAAGATGATTACAATAAAGCGGCCCTTTACCATCAATAGCTTGACCTTGGCCATTTAACACTCGACCGAGTAATGCTTCACCAACAGGAATTTGTGCCGCTTGATGGGTTGGAATAACTCTTGCCCCAGGCCCTAAACCTTGAATACTGCCTATAGGCATTAAATAAACTTTATCATCAGCAAAGCCAACAACTTCAGCTTCTTCTAAGTCGCCGCTAATGGTTTCAACATGGCAGCGATCGCCAATATTAACACTACAACCGACCGCCTCTAAGGTCATGCCAACCATACGAGTTAAGCGACCTTCAACCACAATACCTGATTCTTGAGCAACTTTAGGTTGAAATTTTTTTAACTCAAGGGAAAAACTTTCATCACTCAGCATTATGATTACCGTCATCCTTTTTTTCTATTTCAAGGCTAGCATCACTTTCTCTTTGACCGCCAGCTACTCGACTAAATAAAATAGCTATCTGTTTATCAATAGAAGCGTCGACTCTTGACTGTTTAGTATTTACCTTGCAGCCACCCCGCTCGACAGATAAATCTTCATCAATTTTCCAGCGACTATTTTCTGAATTAGTATCAATAGAAAGTGCTTCTTTAATAATTTTGGCATCTTCTGGATGTAGCGAAATACTCGTGTTTTGACTGTCTGAAGGTAATAAATTAATCGCCTCACGAATAATAGCAATCAGCTGAGTGGGTTCTTGTTGTAGTTCACGACGTACAATTTGACGAGCAATAGAAAAAGCTAATTGTAATAATTGTTTTGTTGTTTGTTCGCCACACTGTTTCAGTGGCTCACTTAACTGATGAATCAAATGGTCCAGTACAACTAACTTTCCTTCTATTTGTTTTTTAGCTGCATCTAAACCTGATTGAAGACCTTCTTGATGAGCTGTTTGTCGAATCTGCTCAAGCTCTTCAAGTCTTTTTTGTTCTTTTTCTTTTTCTGTTAACCGTTCTTCTTGCCGGAAACTCTTACCATCATCAGCATTAAGTTGAGGTAACGCCCAATTAGAAAAATCAGAAATATTTTTAAGTGGCTTTATCGTTTCTTCTGATTTTGTTTTTAATACCATATTCTAAATACCGCCTTTTTAACAGCTCAACAGTTTTATATAAAAATGACTAGAATGATTGAAACTAGCTAGCACAAAAAAACTTAAGCCTTGACGGCTCAGCTAAACCATTTCCTCGCCACTACCACCCAACATAATCTCACCTGCATCAGCCATACGCCTTGCAACGGTTAAAATTTCTTTTTGTGCTGCTTCAACTTCACTCAATTTAACTGGCCCCATTGCTTCCAAATCATCGCGCATTAATTCTGCCGCACGCTTAGACATATTAGTAAGCATTTTTTCTTTAATGCCTTCATCACAGGCTTTCAATGCAACGATTAATATATCCGTAGAAATCTCTCTCAGTAAAGATTGTACCCCTCTGTCATCTAGATCGATTAAATTGTCAAAGACAAACATCATATCTTCAATTTGTTGTGATAAATCTTCATCGACTTCTTTAATAGCATCCATAATTAAGGTTTCATTAGCTCCATCCATAAAGTTCATAATGTCGGCTATACGTTTCACACCACCAATTTTATGCGCTTGCATAGAGCTATTACCAGTAAACTGTTTTTCCATAATATCATTGAGTTCTTTTAAAGCACTTGGCTGAATGGCCTCAAGTGCTGAGACTCTTAGCGCTAAATCAGCACGAGTATTTTCAGGTAAAGTTTTTAATACCTCAGCTGCTTGATCTGGCTCAAGGTGAGAAAGAACAATCGATTGTATTTGTGGATGTTCAAAACGCACCACATCAGCAACCGAACGTGGGTCCATCCATTTAAGCGTATCTAAACCTTTTGTATTAGCACCTGCTAGCACTCTATCAATAAGTGCTGAAGCCTTATCATCACCCAGTGCAGACTTAAGTGTATTTCTAATATAATCTTCTGTACCAATACCAATACCAGTTTGTTGTTCAACTTTTTCTAGAAACTCACTAACAACTGCTTCAACAGCACCTTTACCAATATTTTTTAAGGTGGCCATCTGCATACCAAGCATTTGAACTTCTTTGGGCCCCATATGTTTTAAAATTTCAGCAGCACCCTCTTCACCTAAAGACAACATTAAGATAGAGGCTTTATCAACACCGCTTAACTTGCTTATATCAGCAGAGTCTAAATCATCGTTTTCATCAGCCATCAGCTTCTATCCAGTTGTTAACTAACTGAGCCGCTAATGTTGGATTATTGCTGACTACACTCTTAGCTGCTTCTAACTTTTTCACTTCGCCAACAGTTGGTGGTGGTAATTCAAGATTTTCATGTCCGGCAAGCACAACACTTTCATCTGCTGCTGCGCCGCCGCCAGCCACTCCTGGCTGAGATCCTTCAACTAGATCAACTTGTTGACTCGCTGATTGAGTTTGAACTTGTTTAACAATGGGGGGAGCAGTAGATAATTTCTTTAGTACTGGTTTCAACACACCAAAAATTAAAATCAATCCTAGTAATAAACCAATAACAGGCTTTAATAATAATTGAAATAATTCCTGCTCATAAAAAGCAGGAGGTGCAGGCTCTGGGGGCAACTCAGCTTGAATAAAAGGAAAAGAATCAACGGTGACAACATCGCCTCGCTGCGTATTAAAACCAATAGCGGCTTGAATTAAACGAGCAATTTTTTGCAACTCTTCTGCGGATCTAGGAACTTTTACCGCAGGGTCATCAACACTAGGAATATGATCGACACCCACCGATACACTGACCCTTTCAACCACACCCACTTGAGGTAATATATGGCTAATCGTTGTATCTAAGTCATAGTTCCTTTCAGCTTCAGTTCGCCTGTTTGTATTAGATGACTGATTCTGTTGATTATTATTTTCACCAGCAGTATTTTCGGGAATGGCGGCTTCGCCAGGTGGTTGATTAGTTAAAGCACCGGGTACACCAGCTAAAGCATTATTGGAGCGAGCATCCTCAATGGTTCTTTCACTGCGGACAGCTGGTAAATCAGGGTTAAATGTCTGTAATGTCTGTTCTCGACGAGTGAAATCCATGTCCACATTGACTTGAACGGTGTAAGCTTCTGGGCCAACTATTGGTGTTAAAATTTGTTCAATACGAGCCTTAATATCTTCTTGACGCTCTCTGGTCATTTCTAATTCTTTTGAGGTTTCCCTTTGTAGATTACTCATACTGCCAGAATGATATAAACGACCAAACTGATCAGTGATAGTCACTCGATCTCTTTGTAAATTCGGCACACTCGCTGAAACCAAATCAACCATGGCATCGACTTGTTCTTTCGCTAAACTACCTCGAGAATATAAATTAAGTAAAACCGACGCACTGGGTTTACGTCGATTTTTAATAAAAGATGACTGCTTAGGAATAGCTAAATGAACTTTGACAGATTTGACGCCATTAAACTGCGACAAAGTATTGGTTAGTTGTAACTCTTGATTACGTAATAAACGTGCTTTTTCCATGCGTTGAGAAACACCAAAACCTGAATCCTTCTTTAAATAAGTTTCATCACTCGTTGTCCCCGTTGAAACACCTTGAGCACCAAGCTCTAATTGGATACGTTTAAAACGATTTTGTGGTACTAAAATATGACCATTCGCATCGACTCGATAACGAATTTCTTTTTGTTCTAAAAAATTAATTGCATCCATTGAAGATTCAGGTGACAAACCGTTTAAAGGTCTCATAGGTGGTTCTTTTGACCAAAGTGCAATATAAACACCTAAAGCAATACTCCCGGCAATACCAAGCATAATACCTATTTGTTTAATAGCACCTAGATTCGTCATACCCGGCAAAATACCTGATGGCTGTGAATCTACCGCTGCTAATTCTGTGGATGTTGCTTCTGCCACATTAATTCCTCATTATTTTTTTCGGTAAGAATTTCAGTGATTTAAATTGGCATATTCATAATATCTTGGTAAGCCGAAACAACTTTATTTCGTACTTGAACCGCGGCTTGAAAAGCTACACTCGACTTTTGGGAAGCTATCATGGCTTTCACTAAACTCACGCCACCATCACCTGACTCAATTTGCGTAGCAGCTTGACCTGCTTCTAATTGATATTGGTTAACCGTATCAATTGCTTTAGTCAATACATTCTCAAAGTTTGATGGGGTAACCTGTCCAGGAGCGGTTGGTTTGATATCACCTTGAGGTTGAACCGAACCAGTTTTTGCTAAATCAGCCATTTTCTGTAATTGACTTAATAGTTGATTAGGATTCAGCTGTGTCGAATTAATGGGGGTTTTCATTAATAGTCTCCTTTAGTTGGTAACTGATAGCCTAACTCTCGCATTTTGGCTAATTTATACCTTAAGGTTCTTGGACTAATACCTAAGCTTTCGGCAACATCCGATTTTTTACCTTGATGTTTTATTAAGGCATCAATAATTAATTGAAACTCATGATTTTGCAGATCGCTGCCTAACTGTCCTTCTTTCGTCGAAAACGATTTTTGTGTTGCTTCTGATGATTGTTCAAAACCTGATTCATTTTCAAACTTAATCTCATCGGCCGTAATAACCTCACCGTTTGATAAAACACAGACTCGCTGCATTAAATTATCAAGTTCACGCACATTGCCAGGCCATAAATAGGCAACTAATTTTGCTTTAGCACAAACAGAAAGACTTAAGCCTGCATGACTATTGCCATGATACTTAGCTAATAAACTTTCCGCTAATGGAACAATATCATCAGGTCGTTCATTTAAAGCTAAACAATGAATTGGAAAAACATTCAAACGATAATAAAGGTCTTCTCTAAACCGCTTCTCTTCAACTTCTTTTTTAAGATCCCGGTTAGTTGTTGCAATTAATCTAATATCAAGATTAATCAGTTTTTTTCCTCCAAGCCTCTCAACTTCTTTTTCCTGAATAACTCGTAACAACTTAGCTTGTAACGACAAATCCATTTCAGATATTTCATCCAGTAATAAGGTGCCTTTTTGTGCTTGCTCAAACTTACCTGCACAAGCCTGATGAGCCCCCGTAAATGCGCCCTTCTCATAACCAAATAAAGTTGCTTCCAACATGTTTTCTGGAATGGCTGCACAATTAATAGCAACAAAAGGTTGATTCGTTCTTAAGGAATTACTGTGAATAAAACGAGACATAACCTCTTTACCTGAGCCACTTGGCCCAGCCAATAAAACATTAGCATCAGTAGTTGCTATTTTTTTAGCAAATTCAAAAAGCTTTTTGCTTTGCTTATCTTCAACAATAATCTCTGATGATTGATGATGAGTTAAATACTTATCAATCAGATGGTTTAAACGACTCGCTTCAAACGGTTTTTGTAAATAATCACAAGCACCTAACTTCATTACGGCAACCGCATCTTGAATATCACTATAGGCAGTCATCAGAATGACGGGTAAATCAGCATTGCTTTGTCTTAAATTTTTTAAGAAATCAATGCCGCTCATTTTTCCCATTTGAACATCTGTTACTATCATGTCTGGCCGATGGCCCTGAGTCATTAAATTGATAGCTGATTCTGCTGAGTCAGCATGCATCGTTTGATAGCCACTGACTTGTATACTATCAACCAAGGCCTGCCTTAACGCTGAATCATCTTCTACGACGAGAACACTAGAATTCATTAGCCACTTCCTCTTGCTCTTGTGATGAAGCAGCTGATTCTTTAGCCAATTCAAATTCAATCGTAAATTGTGTTCCTTTACCTAGCTCAGAGGTTACATTAATTTTTCCACTATGCTCACTGAACACCTTATGAAAAATAGCTAAACCCAAACCATTACCTGATTTTTTAGTCGTGTAAAAAGGCTCAAAAATATGTTCAAGTTTTGATTTTTCAATACCTTCACCATTATCAGAAATGCAGATAGTCAATTTGTCGTCGATTAAAAAACTAACCAAAACATGTGGATTTAACTCTGTTTTAACGGCATCGCAAGCATTATCTATCAGGTTAATCAAACTGCTAGATAGAGCATCAAGGTCTCCTGCAAGTACTTTCTCTTGCTTAGATTTTTGGCTGCATTTGAAATGGACAAAATCAGGAAAGTCTTGAGTCAGGCTTTTTAAATTTTCATAGAATTTTTTCACAGGCAAATCTTTTTTAGATTTAGCCTCACCCTTAATATAATTAAGCATGTCATTGACCTGTCTTTCAATAAAACTTAACCGCTCTAATAACAAGCCGCTAAATTTACCTCTTAATGTATCGTCGATTTTATTTTCAACCAAGTGAGAACCATATAAAATAGCCGCCGATAATGGTGTTCTAATTTGGTGAGCTAACGACGCAACCATTTTCCCCATGCTAGATAATTTATTTTCTTGACTTTGTTTCGCTTGCAATTGACGAGTTTTAGTTAAATCAGTTAATACCAAAAGCTGTCCGGGCTCTGTTTCTAGGGCGCGAGTCTCAATATGAATTTTCTTGCCATCTTTTAATGAAATTTGGTGCCCATCATCTGCTTGAGGAGAAAAAGCACGCTGGATAATTTTTATCCACATTTCTCCAAGCAGCGGCTTGCCTAATAAGTTTTCAGCTTTAAGGTTACAGTTTTTCACCCTACCTTTACCATCAATAACAACAATACCTGTAGGCATTAAGGCGAGTAAGTTTTGTAAATGTTCCGATAACAAAAGCTTTTCGTTCAGTAGTTGTTGTTTTTCTTGCTCAACATCATTATTTTTTTCAGTCTCATTGATCAAACGATCATTGAGCTTTTCAACTTGACCTTCTAGATTTTGGTAAGTATCTAAAAATGAATCTGACAATTCATTTAACTGTGACATGATCGAATTAAGTTTATTGCTTTTTGAACCAAGCTCTTTTAGATCACTACCTTTTACAACAGGTGTTTTTAAGTCAACATTTTTTAAATCAATTAATTTTGTTTTGGCCGTAGAAAAATGGTTACTCGCTAATGACATTACTACCTCACTTCAATCAAACGTTATATTCACTCTTAGTCAATTCATTCCTTACAGTTTCATGTCATTTAAACCCTATAGGTTTGGATTAACATAAAACAGAAAGTGTCAATAAACTCACTTAATTAAGTTTCTATTTAAAGTTAGAGCAAATAGCGTGCCTGTTTTTATTTTTCTTGTAATTCAAGCACTTATAGGAAGGTTTGTTAGAGGTTATTTTAGCCCGTCAATTAACTGGCTTTTTGTAAGTCATACTTTCTCATTTTTTCAACAAGAGTGGTTCTTCGCATACCTAAACGTTTTGCCGCTCGGGCAACAACCCAGTCTTCTTCGGAAAGTGCTTGTTCAATATATGACACCTCCAATTTAGCGACAAACTCTTTTAAGTTAACGCCATTTTCAGGCAAATGAGAAATCATTTCAGGATTGATCAATGGTGGAGAAGTACTAGCTTGCGAGTTATGATTACGAAGTTCAGCTAACTCAGGCTGCGGATAAGCATCGAGACCTTGCGAGTGCCGATACTGCTGCGGCAACTCTTTTAAATCAACGACGCCATAAGGATATAAAATACATAATCGTTCAATTAAATTAGCCAATTCTCTGACATTACCCGGCCACTCACATTGCATTAGTGACTGAGTAGCATTAGGACTAAACCTAACCGAACCACGTTGATCATTTTCTAAGCGAGCAACCAGCTCATTAACTAAAAGCGGAATGTCGTCAGCTCGTTCTCTTAAGGCTGGCATGGTAATTGGGAAAACATTTAAACGATAAAATAAATCTTCTCTAAATCGATTTTCTTTAACTTCGATTTCCAAATTTCGATGAGTCGCAGCAATTATACGCACGTCCGCTTGAATAGATTTGCTGCTACCAATACGTTCAAAAGTTTTTTCTTGTAGAACTCGCAATAATTTAACTTGCATGGGAAGAGGCATATCACCAATTTCGTCAAGAAAAATAGTACCACCTTGAGCCAGTTCAAAGCGACCTTGGCGGCTATTTAATGCGCCAGTAAAAGAGCCCTTTTCATGACCAAATAGTTCGCTTTCTAATAATTCTGGTGGAATTGCACCACAATTAATTGGAATAAAAGGCTTATTAGCTCGCTCTGATAAATAGTGCAGGTTGCGCGCAGCCACTTCTTTACCTGTACCCGACTCACCTAAAATCAAGACATTCGCATCAGTCGCTGCAACCTGTTCAATCAGTCCTCTAATATCTTGAATAGCACTGCTCTGCCCGACTAGACTACGGAATAACTCCAGTGATTTACTCGACTCTGAAAAGAAATGCTGATTATCACGACAATATTGACAGGAATGAATCACTTCTAACACTTCATTCTGTTTAAGCGGCCAACTAATTCTACCCACTATATGCTTCGCTAAGTCATTCGACAACTCACCCGACAAAGCAACATCATCAAGCATTAAAATAGGCATATTATTATCGGCTGAATGAATCTCTTTAATTAAATCAGCCATTTCAGAATACTTATCGACCGTACCGACTAGTACCCCGATTAAATGCTCACTGTTTTGAAAGTGTTGTTGCCAATTATCACTAGCCGCCTCTTGACAAATTTCACCGATAAATTCAAATACTACCCCAAGATCATGACTACGTTGCTTATCATCATCAATGATCAATAACTGTTTATTTTCAAGCATCAACTATTATTCCTGCTTTTTTATTTTTTTATGGCTTGTGTGAGTCCTAAAAAAGATTATTAACAACTCTAATCTTA
>CAYPMT010000049.1:0-1456 GCA_964411875.1 uncultured Kangiellaceae bacterium | reverse complement strand
TATATAGGTTTAGTCAAGAATGTGAAGTTTGTCAAAGTTTTGTCGAATTTTATTTAAAGCTGTCATTTTTTAATCATTTTAGTTCGATTGTTTTTTAAACAGCACAACCTTTTTATTCGGTTACAACTCAATCAATTTCTTTCACTTGGGCAAATAATTTCCTCCTTGGGTCAAAAATTTGCCGCCTTTTGAGTGTTGGTATTTTATCAATAACAGAAGGGAAAATAGAAAGGGGTCGTGAAACGACCCCTTACCGTACGACTGAAGCTTTAAGCGCAAAGTGGCTGTTCTCAGCAACCACTTGGCTTTAATCTTCACGTTACAGCCCATGTTTTTAAGCTGTTCTCAGCAACTTAAAGCACAAACCATAACAACGTTCCGAAGAACATAACCGATATAATTACTAGGAGATTAACCATGGGTAATGATTTTTTCACCACTAATAGTTACATTGGTTACCATTCATAAAGCAAAGCCTATGCCAGTTTTTTTAAATTATTTTAATACTTTTTTTAAAGTCGGCTTTTTTGAAGCCGATAGTTTAACTGAACCAAGAACTCTCAGCTTGGTTTACTTTAGGTAAATATTCTCGGTGTTTGTCTAAAGCTAGTCACCAATTCTCAGATGGCGATTCGTCAACGAAAGAACTATTCTCAGTGTTTCTTTCCCAATATTTTTTTAATTTTTCTTGCTTTTATAATAACTTAGGCAGTTGTTTTAAAGTATCAAATTAAGGAGTAAAAAATGGGAAACGTATTATCAACTAATGTTTCTTCGCTTAACGCACAACGTAACTTGCTCAATGTTAATAATGGGCTAGGAACAACTTTTCAGCGGCTTTCATCAGGCTTACGTATTAATAGCGCAAGAGATGATGCGGCCGGTTTACAAATTTCTAACGGTTTAACCTCTCAAATTGGCGGCCTTAGTGTTGCGGCAAGAAATGCTAACGATGGTATCTCTCTTGCTCAAGTCGCTGAAGGAGCGATGCAAGAGACAACCAATATATTGCAACGTATTCGTGATTTAGGTATCCAAGCAGCCAATGGTAGTAACGGACCTTCAGAGCGCTCTGCACTTAATGCCGAAGTTCAACAACTCATTCAAGAAGTTGACCGTATTGCTAACACCACACGTTTTGGTAGTCGTAATATCCTAACCGGTACCTTAACTGGCTCACAATTTCAGGTCGGTGCACAAGCTTTTGAAACCATTAATATTTCAATTAACTCAGCAAGAGCCGATGACCTAGGGGTTAATGACCTATCTTTTGCAGGTTTTGGTTCAAATCGTGTTTCGACTGTTTCAGCCACTCCAGCTAGCGCACTTGTTGCCGATACACTCGCTTTTGATGTTAATGGCGCATCATCCAGTGTTGCTATTTCTCAGGGTGATTCAGCCCAAGAAATTGCTGACAAGATAAACTCTGAAGTGCCTAGTATTAGTGCTGATGCAA
>CAYPMT010000048.1:0-16995 GCA_964411875.1 uncultured Kangiellaceae bacterium | reverse complement strand
TCAATTGAAATCAAGCGATTTGTGTAGGAAAGACAGTGTCAAGCACGGGATGACGGTTAAATTAGGGTAAGTTCAGAGGCGTTTGATTCGACCACAGAAGCTTTTAATGGTTATTTAAACTTTGCTGGGAATGGTCATCCATTTGTTCGATGGTATCTACAAGATTAGCAACTTCTCTTAATTGTCCTTTTCGCCATCAGCGCTGGTTATTATTCAATATTAGCAATCGTTATGGCTCGTGTGGGAGCGGGGTAGCCTTCGATGGTTTTGTTGAGGTCTTCTGGGTCAAGAAAGTTTTCTAAAGATTGAAACTGCATCCATTCCGTGGCGCGTTGTTCTTGAGTGCTGGTTTGATTGATATCAACGGTTCGAATATTGGTGAAGCCGACTCGAGCCAACCAAAGCTCCAGTAGTTCAACTGACGGAATAAACCAGACATTACGCATTTGAGCGTAGCGATCTTGAGGAATTAAAACGCTTTGTTTATCACCATCAATAATTAATGTTTCCATAATTAATTCACCACCGGGTCGGAGTAAATTTTTTAGCTCTGTTAAGTGATCAAGTGGTGATTTACGATGGTATAAAACACCCATAGAAAAGACACTGTCAAAACCTATTTTTTCAGGTATTTCTGGCATATCCTCGATGCCAAGTGGTAGTAGGTGAATAGCCGATTCGGGTAAGTAGTTTTTTATAATAGAAAACTGAGCAAGAAATTTTTGTGAGGGATCAATACCAATGACTAATTTAGCTTGTTCACCTAACATTCGCCAAGCATGGTAACCATTGCCACAACCAACATCGAGAATAACGCGATTTTTTAAGGGAGCAATATGAGAAAGTAGGCGTTGCCATTTCCAATCAGATCGCCATTCGGTATCAATGTGAATACCAAATAAATCGAAGGGGCCTTTTCGCCATGGGCAGAGTTGTTTTAATTGTTGGGTAAATTCAGTAACTTGATCATTGGATAGTTGTTTTAATAAGTCTGATTGATTGCCAATACTAACCGCATCTTTTAAATCAAATTGATCAAATTCTATTTTAGGTAATGCTTGCATCAAGTCTTGCCACTGGGCGAGTTCACCATGGGTATATTGTTCAAGCTTGAGTTGGGTTTTTTGTTTAAGAGCAGGACTTAAACAGTCTAGTGACGTTGGAGATAACTGTTGGTCGAGCTGTTGAAAATCTATCATAAAATTTAAAAATTAATCATAAGGTTTAGAGTTTATGGGCGTTACTTGACGCTATTTAATGGCTATGATCGAAATAAAATTATATTGCTGTAACCAGCAGGAAACATGTTTAAACCCAATTTTCTGGAGTCGCTTGATATGAGCTTCAGTTGATTCGGGCACTAATACTTTTTCGAGCGCATTACGTTTTTGACTGATTTCGAGTTGGCTGTAACCTTGTTGTTTTTTAAATTCGTGATGTAGATCGATCATTAAATTATTAATCGTTGGGTCGTCAAAACAGACTTTTTCTGACAACACTAAAATACCATTGTTATTTAAGCCTTGATAGATTTTTTGTAAAATATTGAGCCGGTCATTTTTATCAATAAACTGCAAGGTGAAATTAAGTACGGCCATTGAGGCATTTTCAATAGCCACTTTTTGAATATCACTTTCCATTAACTCAATCGGTGTTTGGTGTTTGAATGCAGCAATTTGTTGTTGGCACTTGTTAAGCATTGCCTGTGAATTATCAACCGCAATAATTTTATTGTTATGGGCTTTTATGCCTGAGCTCATGGCTAGACTAGCAGCACCGAGTGAACAGCCTAAGTCATAACAGTTGCTATTATCAGAGACATAATGCTCTGCAAATTGGCTGATGGCATTGAGTATCTGGGTATATCCAGGAATTGAGCGTTTGAGCATGTCGGGAAATACTTCAGCCACGTTATGATCAAACTTAAAAGAAGTGATATCAATGGGTGTGGCGAATAGTCGATCCGTTTGGTTTGTCATGAATTAAAACTCTGATTTTTATAGCTTAGTGACTAGTAATAGACCTCTAAGCGACTACTAATTAAGCGGTTTTCGGTAATTAATGAGATGATTTGAAAATTGAGGGGTATTTTACTCTTTATTTGAGTTAAATGTATATTCTTGTTGTCGTCTGATAGCCTTGATTTTACTAGTAAAAAGGACTTTTCCAGAAAATTGATGATTTATTAAAAAAAGTTGAAAAAAGTCACATTTTTTTTTATCAAAAATCTCGAAAAGAAATATTTTTGACTCTATATAAATCAATAGCCTGCATTCAGTAATTAATGTTATTTGCTAAAAAAGCTTTCTAACTGGCCACTTAGGTATTAAATGTGCTATTGCAAAAAAATACGTTTGCGCGTAGATTTGTCGATAGTAGTTCAAAAATAGTAATAATAATGAATTATAACTTTTCCAAATGATCTTGTTTTAGGAACGATTTAAATTAGGGGATCGCTAGTGTGCGAACGAAATAAGCTCGCAAAGTTGTCGGTTCGTCCCCGTTCGTCTTTAAATTTGGGGGTTGGTGAGTCAGTTAATCGTACTATATTGATTGCTGAGCTTGACCAAGTAAAGGCCCTAAACTTAGAAATTGAAATGGAGGCTGCTGGTTATTTAGTTCAGGTTGTATCCAATCTGGACGATCTCGCCTTGCATTTGTCCACCACTCAGCAAGGAACTCTTTTACTCAACACAAGTTTTTTACAGCGACAGTTAATTTTGGATGAAAGGGATTTATCCGATCAACAAATCACTAAAATTACCGAACTATTAAGTCAGATAAAAAAATCGATCTCTGATATGGCAGTCGTTTTTAGCCTGTCTAAAAATGATGAGCGGCTAGCTGTTTCGGTTTTAAAAGCTGGCGCTGATGATTTAGTGTTAGATGAGTCTGACCTGTTAAGTTTTGTTAATCGTTTGAATAATAGTATGAATGGACTGGAGGAGAGGAAAAAAGTTATTCAAGAAAGAAAGGATGCTTTAGTCAACGGTAAAGTCAATAGCCAAATGAATCAACAGGAACTCGCTAATACAGATCAAACTGAGTCCGTTATTGATAAAATTATCGGCAATAATCAAACGTCATCAAATAATGTGGTTGGACGTGACTATCTTTGGACGGAGTATTTGCCGGTTGGTGCAATGGTGGTTAGTCAGAAACTTGAAATTGTTGCGGTTAATATTGTTTGCCAAAAATTACTGGATTATTCTCGCAAAGAAATTTGCGGTATGACTTTAACAAAGTTATTGCCTTACAAATTATTAAAAGAGCTCAATGGTTATTTAAATAAGATAAAAGAAAAAACTAGCCCCTACTTAAGACATAACAAGACGATGGAGTTAACGCTACTTAAGTCAAATGGTGAATTTATTCCTGTTCGATGTAGCTTTAAAAAATTGAATTTATCGGCAGATAGTCCATTCATTTTAATTGTAGAGGATATTTCTGAAGAGGTTGATTCTCGAGCAAGTTATCTTTATCAGCAAAAGTGGGATCTGCTTTTTGCAGATTATTCCCAATATTTTATTACGCTTCCTTCTAATCAGTTTCAATATCTGATTAAAAAATTATTAACTTCAGCGGCTCAACTACTTGCTTGTCAGCGAGTTTCACTTTATTTGTTTAGTTCTGGATCAAACCACGCCAACCTTGAATTTGAATGGCACGAAAGGGATGTGCTGTCTTTAAATGAATACTCTCACCGAATTTATTTTTCTAAACAAATGCCTGAGATTGTGACGCTTTTAAAAGGAAAAGCTCAAATTTTATATCCGCAAAAAAAGAGTCAAATGGCAAAGTTGACTCAATGTTTAGGTATATCGGAACATTTAGCTCATGTTGGTAGTGTTTCAAGTTATATCACCCCACTGATATATCAAAAAAGTGTTTTTGGTTGGTTAGGTTTTGACTTTGAGCATGCGCCACGTCAATGGGAAACAACAGAGAAAGAGCATTTAAGAATATTGAGTAAAATAATTAACAAGGCTTATCGACGAAAAAAATATGAAGATTTGCGCCAGTTAACCCATGCTAAGCTTGTTGAATCAAATACTAAACTCAATCGTCAGGCTTGCATTGATGAGTTAACACAATTAGCTAACCGACGTTATTTTGATTATGTTATGGAAGAGGAGGTGCGCCGAGCGTCTCGGGACGATAGTTATCTTTGCGTTATTTTATGCGACATTGATTATTTTAAAAATTATAACGATTACTATGGCCATATCGCTGGTGATAGATGTCTAAAGCAAGTGGCTAAAGTGTTGCAGGAAAGTTTTCAACGCGCGGGTGATTTTGTGGCTCGTTATGGTGGTGAGGAGTTTGCGATTATTTTGCCACGCATTGAATGCCAAAGTGCTTATGAGGCTGCGGACAAAATGCGTCACCGATTATTTATGCTGGATTTGCCGCATCGCAATTCACCTTTATCAAAGGTGACTCTAAGTGCCGGCATTACTTGTGTGCAAACTAAAAACCTAAGATCAATAGAAGACCTGATTGCTGGCGCAGACAAAGCGCTTTATCGTGCTAAACAGCATGGTAGAAACCGAGTTTTTGCTTATCAAAAAAGTCAGTTCGAATAGAACTCATTTCATCTCATAGTTCGCACTAGCAAGCCACTACACTTAAAAAATTATTGCATTATCTTGATATAAAGCTATCCTAGCTCAAACAGGCTCACTTTTAAGCATATATCTCTGCTTGTAAATTATGAAGAATAAATTAATAGATAAAAGCTGTTGGATCATTTTGTTTGTAACCACTTTATTGTTAATCGTTTTATTTAATCAGCCAAATACTCACCGGCAAACTGGGCGTGTACCGTTAGCGCCTTTAAGTGCTGAGTTGCCGAATTTCTCTGAGATTTTACCGGTTGCTAATAAAAAACAGGCATTTTTTGATTATCTACGGCCATTTATTCGCCAGCAGAATATGAAGCTTCGTTATGAGCGAGCATTTTTATTGAGTATTAAAAAGGACTTTACTGAGTCACCTCATCATAACCGAGCAACCTTTAAAAAGATTAAGCGTTTGGCTAAGGTCTATTCGGTGTCCGAAGGCAATATGTCCGAAATGTTAAGTGAATTAACCTTAAAAGTTGATGAAATACCTGAGTCATTAGTTTTGGCTCAAGCCGCTAATGAGTCAGCTTGGGGAAGTTCTCGTTTTGCTAAGCAGGCGAATAATTTGTTTGGCGAATGGTGTTTCACTAAAGGCTGTGGCCTCGTACCTAAAAAGCGTTCCACTAGTCAAAAGCATGAAATTAGGCGTTTTGATACGCCCAAAGATTCCATTGTCAGTTATATGAAAAACTTAAACAGTCATAAAGCTTACTCTCAATTGCGGGAAATTCGGCAGGCACTTAGGGCCAATAACAAGGTACCCAAGGGTGAGCAACTTGCTCAGGGTTTAGAGAGTTATTCGGAAAGAGGTTGGGCCTATATTAATGATATTGTTAGAATCATTGAGCAGAATAATTTAGAGTGATGTTTTTATGATGATTCGAATAGAATCGTTCTTTAATGTCAAATTATAAGCTTGGCAAGCAAGGATAACTTTCCACAATATCGAGTTTATCAACAAGAGCTTTACCTTCCTTTAATACTAACCAGCTATTAGTTTTGAGTAGCGGTTTTATTTTGTAAGACTCTTGTCCCTCAAGAATATTTACCCATTGTTTAGTTTCATCATGATAAGACTCTGCTTTTAAGAAAAGCCGGAACTCATTGGTTTTATTATAGGCTTTGCTTAATAAAACTTTTTGAGGTTGCTCTTCAGCCATGCCAAATATTTTTCTCAGTGCGGCCATAACAAAAAAGCGCAGTCCGATAGCACTTGAAATAGGGTTGCCTGGCAGACCAAAATATAAAGTACCATTGTTAAAGCGAGCAAACAGAATGGGTTTACCCGGCTTTATTTTTGCCTTATGAAAAATAATGTCACCACCTAGTTCTTTGATGAGCTTAGGAATAAAATCAAAATCACCCATAGAAACTGCGCCGCTGCTAATAATAATATTGGTGTTTTTTTCAAGTTCCTTTTGTAGGCTTTGTTTAAATAATAACTCATCATCAGAATTAGTACCTAAATCATTAATCGATACGGGTAATGACGTTAGCCAGCTCAGCATATAAGGTTTATTTGAGTTATATATTTGTCCGGGGCTTAGTGGTTTTTGTGGATTATCAGTGAGCTCTTTGCCTGTTGAAATAAGAGCAATGCTTGGTTTTTTATAAACCGTTAATTGGCTAATGCCCAAACTAGCCAAAGCCATAATGTGATGAGGTGTGATTTTTTCGCCTGGTTGAGTAATCATCTCGTTAAGTGAAAAGTCAGATCCTGCTAGGCGTATATGATCACTTTTTTGAGCTGCATAAAAGCAGTCAACTTGATCATCGACTATTTGTGTTCTTTCAATAGGAATAATACTGTCATAGCCTTGAGGAACAGGTGCGCCAGTCATAATTTTCCAGGCGGTTTTGTGTGTATCGTTTGGTTGGTTTATCTTGGTCGATTCTTTATAGGCATCTCCGGCCGCGCTGATGCCCGCTAACTTAAGTGTAATGGGGTTTTGTTGGGTTGCCTTTTTTAAATCGCAAGCATTGACCGCATAACCATCCATAGCTGCGTTATTAAAATTAGGAACACATATAGGTGAAGCAATAGGTTGGCTGACAATACGTCCAATAGCTTCTGATACTTTTATTGTTTCAGAGGCGTGTAAGCCAGTATTTTCATGAATTAGTTGAATGGCTTGTTGAAAGCTAATCATATAATTTTTTGTGTAAGTAATATTATTCATAACTATAAAAGTTCAACAGAACCTAACCACCGATAAAAGATAAGTTAGTTGTTTCGCCAGTTTTGCTTTGTTGTAGAAAATGTTTGTCTGGCTTATTTTCTAAGAACTGACAGAGTTGATTTTTAAGTTCCTCTTTTTGAGAGGGTGTTTGTAATAGGTGCCTAATTGAATAACCTTGCTCACCGAACAGGCAGAGATGAAAGTTCCCTTTAGCCGAAACTCTTAAGCGGTTGCAATTGTCACAGAAGTTTTTTGAGTAAGGTGCAATTACGCCAAAGGTTCCTGCATATTCTGGGTGATAATATTCTATGGCTGGACCTGAAGAAATTTCTCTTAACTTTTCTACCCATCCATTGCTGAGCAAATAGTTTTTTAAAATCTGAGCGGAAATATGAAAGCGATTAAAATAGTCTAAGTTATCACCAGTTTGCATAAGTTCAATAAATCGAACGCTAATGGGCTTGTCTTTTAGTAACTCAGCATACTGATGAAATTGGTTTGAATTAATATTTTTAAGTAAAACAGCATTAAGCTTGATTCGTTTTAAGGGGAGCTGAAGCGCCAGATCTAAACCTTGCATAATTTGAGGTAAACGATCATGGCCGGTTAAATCGTTAAACTTTTTTTGATCTAAGGTATCAATACTGATGTTTAGGTGAGAAAGGCCAGCATTAACCCAGCCTTGGATATTCTCTTTCAGTTTATAGCCATTGGTTGTGGTCGCTATTTGTTTAATATCAGTAATTTTTTTTACGCTTTTAATAATATCTACAAAATCTTTTCGAGTAGATGGTTCTCCACCAGTTAAACGCACTTTATAAGTACCTAGCTCAACAAAAGCCTTGATTAGGTTTTGAATTTCGTTAATAGATAAAAATGATTCTTTTGATTGGCACTGATAGCCATCGGGTAAACAATACTGGCAAGAGAAATTACACACGTCAGTAATTGACAGGCGTAAATAGGGGAAACGTCGACCTTGAGGGTCGATTAATTGAGACTTCAAATTTTTATCTCCTTTCCAAATGGGGGAGGCTAACCAATTTCTTGAATTAACCCTGGCAGTATTAACTGCGGCTAAGCAGACTTATTTGGGGCTTTTGGACTGATCAAGCCCTAAACTTAGTACAACAAAGCTCGGAGTATTGCTAAATATTTTAGTAAACCACTACATTTTATGGGATTTATAGTTTGCAAGCAATCTTAGAAGTGTTGCTAATTGTAAATTAAAGGAATGAATGACCGGATAGACAGTAAACCCTTTAGCATTATAAAAGTAATCAACTATACTTTTTAAACCTAACTTTTATGATTAATGATGACTAAAATGAAACCTTTTGTAAACGTCACTTTGGTTAGTTTGTTCTTAGTAATCCTATCATTAACTATTCATGCAGATGGTAATACGCATGATGATACTAGTTATGGTACAGCAGATGCTTTTGATGGTCATATAAAGAGTTCTTTAGACCTGAATTTTCGCTATCGTTTTGAAGCTGTTGATGAAGATGGTTTAAGTAATGCAAAGGCTTCAACTCTAAGGTCTCGTGCGACGGTTAATACTCAGTGGTACTCGGGCTTTGATTCAATCATACAGTTTGATGATATCAGCGTGATTGGGTGGGATGACTACAATGCTGGCCAGGGTGAAAACACTGATCGTGCAAAAATTCTTGATCCAGCAGGTACAGAAGTCAATCAGGCCTACATACGTTACCAAAACGAATATCTAAAAACAGCTTATGGACGTCAGCGTATTAATATTGGCAATCAACGTTTTGTAGGTGGTCATGCTTGGAGACAGAATGAGCAAACTTTTGATAGTTTTACCTTAGCGCCTAAACTTAGTGATAATTTGGGTTTCAATTATGCCTATATTTTTAATGTTAATACTATTTTTGGTGACTCTGTTGATGCTGGTGATAGTAAACATGATACACACCTATTAAGTTTTGACTATAAGTATAATAAAAATAAATTTTTAATTTATTACTTTTCAATTGATGATGAGGCGGTAGCTAAATTATCCAGTAATACTTTTGGTATTCGTTATTCGGGGAAACTGGATGGTTTTGTATACAAGGCCGAATACGCTTCTCAATCAAATGCTGGTGATAACCCCTACACTTATAGCGCAGATTACTATTTACTGGAAAGTGCCTATAAACAAAAACAGTATTCTATTGGTTTAGGTTTAGAGGTTCTAGGTGGAGATGCAAATGGTGGTCAGGGGTTTACTACTTCACTAGGAACATTACATGATTTTCAAGGTTGGGCTAATGTGTTTCTAGAAACTCCCATTCAAGGAGTAAGTGATGCTTATATCAAAGCCAAATTTAAAGTTGGCAGCGTTTGTTTTAAAACGGTTTATCACGACTTTTCAACTGATGAGGGTAATATAAGCTTAGGCTCAGAAATTGATTTTGTGATGATAAAAACAATCAATAAAAAAACCATGCTCTTCCTTAAACTTGCTGACTTTAGCAGTGATAATGATATTACTCATTCTAAAGCTAAAGCTTCGCTAATGGTTTCATATGATTTGCATTAAAACCATCGATTATCAATAGCGTTAAGATTGTTGAATATTTTTTCGAGTCATCAAGTTTTTTATAATTAATCGATTACATCCTGTATAATAAAAGCACTTAATTCATAAGTGTTTCAATAAAGACGATTGTCTAATAACTTAAAAATAATGGGTCTGATTTTAGCCGGTGGCCGTTCTTCGAGAATGGGGCAGGACAAAGCCTTGCTGACCTATAATAATCAAACCTTATTAAGCCATATGCATCATTTGTTGCAGCAGTTGCCACTAGCCGATTGTTTTATTAGTCGTGCTCCTATAAATTGCTCACCAGTTAAATCAAGCCAAGAATCTCTTTTTGAAGCGATAAATCCTATTGAAGAGAAAAGCCTTATTAAAGGGAAAAAGCCTATTGATGCAAACTATGTTGCTGATTTGGTCGAAAATAAAGGACCACTAGGTGGTATTTATTCAGCGTTGGATTATGTCTTGAGTCACCAGAGCTTAAGTGATAGTTATTTGTTGATAGTGCCTGTTGATATGCCTCTGCTGAATTCACAAGTTTTTGAGTGTTTAGTAAAAACGGCTAATGAGTTTAAGAAGGCGGATTGCATACTATTTGAAAATTACAGTTTGCCTTTATTGCTTAAAGCCAGTCAAACGTCTTTTGAAGTATTAAAGTCAATGATTGTTAATTCAGATAAAACATTTTCTGATACTAGTCAAAAAAGCAAAGGGCTTTCAATAAAAAGTTTACTTAAGCAACTAACCACTCAACCAATTAAGTTCAACCATGAGATAGCTGATTGGCACGATTATTTTGTTAATGTTAATACGCCGGAAGAGTGGCAAAGCCTTAATAAGCCAGTTAACCAAGAATAGTTTGGTTATGTTTCTTAAAATATAAGAACTTAAGTCTTTGTTGTTAAAGACAAGACATTGCTTACCACTTGAATTAAAATAACCCTTTAAAATAAAAATTAAGATTGAGACAAGGCTTTATGTTGCACGATATTCCAATCAAAGTGCTACCAGAAAAAAAGACACCGCAATTATCACCAGAAATTCAACAAGCAGTTTTGGCTATTCTTGATGAATTAAAGGAAAAGCCAGGTGCATTATTACCTATATTACACAAAGTTCAGGATAGTTTGGGGTATATACCCGACGAGAGTTTTAGTTTAATTGCGCAAAAGCTAAATTTGTCACGAGCCGAAGTGCATGGTGTGGTGAGTTTTTATCATCATTTTCGAACTGAACCAGTTGGTAAGAAAATGCTCTATATTTGTCGTGCTGAATCTTGCCAGGCAATGGGCGCTAATAAACTAATCGAACAAGTTAAAGATTATTTGAAAATCGACTTTCATCAAACCACATCAGACAACCAATTAACCCTAGAACCAGTTTATTGTTTGGGTAATTGTGCCCATTCTCCCTCGGTACGTATAGATGACAAAATTCATGGTCGAGTTTGTATGGATAAGCTGCAAAAATTATTAGAGAAAAACAATGATTAATGTTTATATTTCAAATGATTCTAGTGCGTGTTCAATGGGTGCTGATGAGGTAGCTAATTATTTATTGGAACAGGCTGGCGAAAAAATCAATTTAATTCGTAGTAGTAGCCGAGGTTTATTTTGGCTTGAACCTTTGGTTGAAGTAGAGACTGAGCAAGGCCGAGTTGCTTATGCACCAGTGAGTGTTGCGGATGTTGCCTCATTATTAGAGGCTGACTTTCTTGCGGGTAAAGAACATTCACTTTGTTTAGGTTTAACTCAAGAAATACCTTATTTAAAAAACCAGCAGCGTTTAAATTTTTCACGGCTTGGTTTATATGCACCTTTAGATTTAGACTCATACAAAAAACATGAAGGTTTTGCCGGCTTAAACAAAGCCTTGAGTTTAACGCCACAAGAAATTGTTGATCAAGTTAAACTATCTGGTTTGCGAGGACGAGGTGGAGCCGCTTTCCCAACAGGCATTAAATGGCAAACAGTGTTAGATGCAAGCGCTGTCTCAGAAAAAAATAGCGGCCAAAAATATATTGTTTGCAATGCAGATGAAGGAGACTCAGGGACTTTTTCTGATCGCTTATTAATGGAAGGTGACCCTTACAACTTAATTGAAGGAATGATTATCGCTGGTTTAGCGGTTGGCGCGACACAAGGTTATATTTATTTACGCTCAGAATATCCGCATGCCCATCAAACATTAAATGCAGCGATTGAAAAATGTTATCAAGCAAACTATTTAGGTAAAGATATTCTCAACAGTGGTCGAGAATTTGATTTAGAAGTTCGTTTAGCTGCTGGCGCTTATATTTGTGGTGAAGAAACGTCACTGCTGGAAAGTTTAGAAGGCAAGCGAGGTCAAGTTAGAGTCAAACCACCTTTGCCAGCAATTGAAGGGCTTTTTGGTCAGCCGACAGTCGTAAATAATGTGATTAGTTTGGGATGTATCCCAGTTATTTTAGCCAAAGGTGGTGAATATTATCGGGACTTTGGACTCGGTAAGTCACGCGGTACTATGCCATTTCAATTAGCGGGCAATATCAAACAGAGTGGTTTAGTTGAAGTGGCATTTGGTGTGACACTCAATCAAATTCTTTATGACTTTGGTGGTGGTACAGCCAGTGGTCGAGCGATTAAAACGGTTCAAATTGGTGGGCCGCTCGGCGCTTACATTCACCCTGATCAATTTGATACACCTTTAGACTATGAAGCCTTTATGGCCATTGGTGGCATGTTAGGTCATGGTGGTATTGTTGTGTTTGATGACACGGCAGATATGGCTGCAATGGCTCGTTTTGCTATGGAGTTTTGTTCTATAGAGTCTTGTGGTAAATGTACACCGTGCCGAATTGGTTCAACCAGAGCAGTTGAAACCATGGATAAAATACATGCTGGTGATGAGCCTGAAAAAAATATAGAACTACTTGAAGACCTATGTGAAACTATGATTGATGGTTCCTTATGTGCACTGGGCGGCATGGCTCCTTTCCCGGTGCAGAGTATACTAAAACATTTTCCTAATGAAATACGAAAGAGCTGAAGTGAGGCATAGCAAGCATGGTTGAATATTATAAACCGAGCAAAAATTTTGAAAAAGATTTCGGCACGCCAGGTGTAAAGTCAGATAAAAAAATCTCTCTGACCATTGATGGCGTTGTGCTAGAAGTTACCGAAGGTACTTCGGTTATGCGAGCAGCTGCACAAGCGAATATCAGCATTCCTAAATTATGCGCAACTGATTCATTAGAGGCATTTGGCTCTTGTCGTTTATGCTTGGTGGAAATTGAAGGGCGCAGAGGTTATCCCGCATCCTGCACAACACCGGTTGCTGAGGGTATGGTGGTGAATACTCAAACAGAAAAAGTTGCAAGTCTTAGACGTAATGTAATGGAACTTTATATTTCCGATCATCCACTCGATTGTCTAACTTGTCCAACAAACGGTGATTGTGAATTACAAGACATGGCTGGAGCTGTTGGTTTGCGTGATGTACGTTATGGCTATGCTGGCGAAAATCATTTGAGCGCGGAAAAAGATACAACGAATCCTTATTTTACGTTTGATGCGAGCAAATGCATTGTTTGTTCGCGTTGTGTAAGAGCTTGTGAAGAAGTACAGGGTACTTTTGCTTTAACTATTTCTGGCCGAGGCTTTGACTCAAAAGTTAGTGCCGGCGCTGAAGAAAACTTTATCGATTCAGAGTGCGTTTCTTGTGGTGCTTGTGTACAAGCTTGTCCCACGGCAACGCTTACAGAAAACACGTTAATTGAAAAAGGTCAGCCGGATCACTCAGTCATTACTACTTGCGCTTATTGTGGTGTTGGCTGTGCTTTTAAAGCGGAAATGAAAGGCAATGAAGTGGTTAGAATGATGCCTTATAAAGATGGTAAAGCTAATCGTGGTCATTCGTGTATTAAAGGTCGTTTTGCTTTTGGTTATGCGACTCATGCTGATCGTATTACTCAACCAATGATCCGTGAATCAATTAATGATCCGTGGCAAAAAGTGAGTTGGGATGAGGCCTTTGACTTTGCTGCAAAACGTTTAAAAGCTATTCAAGAAAAATATGGTCGTGCTTCTGTCGGAGGCATTACCTCATCACGTTGTACCAATGAAGAAACCTATTTAGTACAAAAATTAATTCGAGCAGCCTTAAAAAATAATAATGTTGATACCTGCGCACGGGTTTGTCATTCGCCAACAGGTTATGGGTTAAAAACGACTTTAGGTGAGTCTGCTGGTACACAAGATTTTGACTCTGTTGAACAGACCGATGTGGTTATTATTATTGGTGCTAATCCAACGGATGCACATCCGGTTTTTGCTTCGCGATTAAAGCGCCGTTTGCGTCAAGGTGCACAGCTTATTGTTGCTGATCCAAGAGAGATTGATTTAATTCATGGACCACATTATAAAGCAGCACATCACTTACCTTTATTGCCTGGGACTAATGTGGCTTTTATTAATGCTATGGCTCATGTGATTATTGATGAAGGCTTGGAAGATAAAAGTTTTATTGAGTCACGCTGTGAGCAAGAGGCTTATAAAGAATGGCGTGAGTTTATTAGCGACACAAAACATTCGCCAGAAAATACAGAATCAATCACTGGCGTTTCTGCCAATAATTTAAGAGAAGCAGCTCGTTTATATGCCAAAGCAAATAATGGTGCAATCTATTATGGGCTTGGTGTAACTGAGCACAGCCAAGGTTCTACCATGGTGATGGGAATTGCCAACCTTGCAATGCTTACAGGGAATTTAGGGCGACCGGGTGTCGGTGTTAACCCGCTTAGAGGACAAAACAATGTGCAAGGCTCCTGTGATATGGGGTCTTTCCCGCATGAGTTACCTGGTTACCGACATATTTCTGATACAGCAACTCGTGAACTTTTTGAAAAAACTTGGCAAGTTAGTTTAGATGATCAACCTGGGTTACGTATTCCTAATATGTTTGAAGCGGCTATTACTGGTAGTTTTAAAGCCTTGTATTGTCAGGGTGAAGATATTGCCCAGTCAGATCCGAATACGCAACATGTTGAACAAGCATTAGGCTCGCTTGAGTGTTTAATTGTGCAAGATATCTTCTTAAATGAAACTGCTAAATATGCCCATGTGTTTTTGCCGGGTACTTCATTTTTGGAAAAAAATGGCACATTTACGAATGCCGAACGACGCATTTCACCGGTTAGAAAAGTAATCCCACCTTTACCCGGTTTAGAAGACTGGCAAGTGACTCAAAAGCTCGCACAAGCATTAGGCTATCCGATGAATTACAACCATCCTTCGGAAATTATGGATGAAATTGCCAGTTTAACACCAACCTTTACCGGCGTTAGTTATGAACTATTGGATAAAGAAGGTAGTATTCAGTGGCCTTGTAATGCAGAAACACCTCTAGGCACACCTGTCATGCATGAAAAAACTTTTGTCCGCGGTGATGGTTTATTTGTGCCGACCGAATATGTGGCAACCGATGAAAAAACTTCTCGCAAGTTTCCATTGTTATTAACAACCGGTAGAATTTTAAGTCAGTACAATGTTGGTGCACAAACTCGAAGAACCGACAATCTATCTTGGCATAACCAAGATATTTTAGAAATTCACCCTCATGATGCCGAGCAAAGAGGCATTGAAAATGATAATTGGGTGGGTATTACTAGCCGAGCGGGTAATACTGTTTTAAAAGTTAAAATTTCAGAACGAATGCAACCGGGGGTGGTTTACACGACTTTTCATCATCCTTTTTCAGGTGCGAATGTGATTACTACTGATAACTCTGATTGGGCAACAAACTGTCCTGAATATAAAGTCACTGCTGTGCAAATAGTGAAAGTGACTGAGCCCTCTGAATGGCAAAGACGTTTTGAAACCTTTGAAGAAAAACAACAACAACTTTTACATGATGCTGAATCATAAAATTAGAACTTAAACTACCATGAATCCTGAATACTTAATTAAAATGATTAATCAAATCGCCACAAATTTTTCTTATGCGAAAGATGAAGAAAAAATTGCTGAATTAACTGCGGAGCATATACAAAAGTTTTGGGACCCTCGAATGAAAACATCACTTGCTGATTATGTTGAACAGGGTGGGCATGGAATCAGTCCAATCGCTTTAATGGCAGCAAAGCGAGTTTGAGTCAGTAAGGTGAAAACTTTAAGAGCTTACTGGGTATGCTAATTGAAAACGATTATGATTAGTGAAGAAATGAACAGCGATCCAGACTTAACTAATGAACAAAAGCAATTAGCTGCTGAGCTTACATTTGAGCAACTTAAGGAAATTGATGAGACCTTGTTTTCTAATACAGCTTGTAGTTGGAGAAAAGTAGCTAGAGTTATTGGATCAACAATGTCTGAATTATCCAGTCGTATTACTGATTTGCCAGATATTTTTTACTCTTTGAGAGTTCGTGACTTGGTCGAGTCAGGAAAACTGATCTCTCGAGGTGACTTATCATGTATGCGTTATAGTGAAGTTCGAAGGAGTGATAAAACATTCAAATAATAGCTAATTTTATTTGGTAGATTAGGAAATGAAAAAGTATTTGTTTGGTTTTTTATTGTTTGTATTCTCTAGTGGAGTTGTTTCTCAAGAGGCAGCGAATAGTGAAGAGTTTGTCACTTATGGTGAATTGCTGAGAGAGCTAGAGTCCATAGCTAAAAACACTATTGAGCCTTCTGAGGTTGTAAAACAGGAGTTTCTTGATTTTCAAAAGTCACATGGCATATCAAATAGTGAAAAGGTTTATCAAGATTTTGTACGAATTAGACTCGCATTTGAGGCTACTCGTGATTCAGGTTTATGGCAAATACGCTGGAAAATAACGGATAGGGAGCCTAACTCCAATGCTATTTGGAAGCAATGGAATAATATTGTTACTCCTCAATACCAAACAGAAAAAAAATCACTTCCTACTGCTGATGCAGAGTGTGATGAGCTGTCTGCATTATTTGCTTTTATTGTTAGAGGGCTAGGAGTAAAAAATGTTGGTCTGTTTTGGCCAACATGGAATCATACGGTTGCTGTATGGACAACTAAAAATAAAAGCGGTGATTCAGTTCGTATAGTGGTGCCAACCTCGCAAGTATTTTTAAGTGCTAAGGCAACACTAGGTACAAAAGAGTTTGACTCTTCAAAACAAAAAACGATCTATCAATATGATCGCAAAGATATTTCAATAAAACATAAAATTCCTAAACCATTAGCAGAGATGATGTTAAAGCAAGTTAAAGAGTATGGTGTGAAGTCTTCTTCATATTTGCAAGAGCGCCGCAATAGATTATCTAATCAATTTGGCGGGTCATAATCAACAATTTAAATGTTTGTGGAATTACTATTGAACTCTATCTCAAAGGATTCTGCCATTTAAAATAGGTTAACAATCTCCAAACCCATTCAAAGGGCCCTTGTGTAAATTTGGTTAGCCAGAGCGAAGAAAAGTAAAGTTGAAAAATAATAATCGCTGCAATAACCGGTAAAAGTTGTAATCGACTGAGTGAACCATACCAACCAAGTCCATAACCATAAAATATTAATGCGCAGATAATTGACTGTATTAAATAATTAGTTAGTGCCATTTTACCAACGGCTTGTACTTTACGTTTTAATGAGTTAAATATTAGTTTTTGATGCCAGAGTGTAATTA
>CAYPMT010000047.1:0-17050 GCA_964411875.1 uncultured Kangiellaceae bacterium | reverse complement strand
GGTAAGCCGAACTTGCTTTACTGTTTGAAAGCTAGACAGTAGAAACTAGATAGTCATGTAAGAAGACTAGAAAATAAAAACGAATTAGCTTTAATCCCTCTAAATTAGCAGCTCCTGTTCCGGGCACTAACCCCACTAAGATTTTTTATACGTTCCTAAAAAGCATTTGATTACAGTCAGTTAGCTATTTTTCTAGCCTGAGACGAAATGTTTGTTATTTAACCAGTTTCATTTTTAAGTTAATATACTGCCCCTAAGGGCATTTAACAAAATACTTAGAATAATTAAGGGATACTAGAATGAAACTAATCAGCATTTTTTTTGTTATTTTTATGGGCGTAGCACTGATCGGTTGCGGTGGTGGTGGCGGTAATACTGATAACATGGATATTAACGACGATGATGACAATGACAACGACGATAACTTTCTTTCTGGTCAGTTAATTAGTAGCGTTAGTGGTGTTGCTTATGAAACACCAACCACCTCGGGTATTACAGATAGCAACGGGACTTTTCAATATACAGCGGATGAAATGGTGACCTTTAAACTAGGTGACACAACACTCGGTATTGTAGAAGGCAAAGAGCAGATTAATTTATTTGATTTGGCCGGTAGCGAGGTTCTCACGGGTTCTCGGTTAAGAAAAGCACTTTTTTCTAATCAGCTTTTTGCGATTGGCAAAGACGATTCAGATTATCAAGCGATGCTTAGAGTGTCTAACTTAGCTATTTTATTACATACTTTGGATAGAGATGGTGATCCAACTAATGGTATTGAAATAACTTCTGAGGTAGCTGATTTATTTATAGACGTTGAAATGGCGATTAATGGAGATTGGGTAGAGTTTTCTAGAGAGTTATTTAAACGAATTCTGATTCAAGCTAATCAACAGTCACTACTAACTGAGCATAGGCAAGTTCGTAAAATCTGGTTGGCATTAAATCATCTCTATGATGCTTTAGAAGTTGATCATGAGACCTATACTATTACAAGTTATATTGTAGACTCTGATGCTGACGGAACCCCTAATTTAATCGTGAAGTATGATTATGATGTTAATGGTAACCTTCTCCGCTATGAACAAGATAATGATGGCGATGGCACGCCTGATCTAATTCAGCAAAGTCAATATGATAATAATGATAACCCAATACGTTATGATGGTGATAATAATGGCGATGCAGTTAACGACTATATTACTCTAAGAGAGTACGATGCTGATGGTAATGAAGTTCATTATGAACGAGACAATGATGGTGATGGTGCTCCTAATCTTATAAGAATTAGAGAGTATGATGTAAAAGGCAATTTAACTCGTAGTGAAGAAGATACCGATGGTGATGGAAACGCCGATTCTATTGAGCGAATTGAGTACAATGATAATGATAGATTGGTTCGTCGACAACTAGACTCCGATGGTGATGGCGAAGTTAATAGAATTGAACAATATGAATATAACGAGGGTGGTTACCAAACTCGCAGAGAGGATGATAATGACGCTGATGGAACTCCTGACAGAATTATTACCTTTCAATATAATGCCAATGGTAATCAAGTTCGTTTTGAACGAGACGACGATGGCGATGGCACACCTAACGAAGTTTACATAACTGAATACGATGCCAATGGTAACCAAGTTCGTTCTGAACGAGACTCTGATGGCGATGGCATACCTAACCAAATTAACATAACTGAATACGATGCTAATGGTAATCGAGTCCGTTATGAACGAGATACGGATGGTGATGGAAATGCTAACTCAATTATTGAGTATGAATATGATGAGAACGATAATGAAACAAGTTATAAAGAAGATACTGATGGCGATGGTGAGCCTAATTTTATAAGACTTACAGAGTATGATGCTAATGGTAATCAAATCCGTAATGAACAAGACAATGATGGTGATGGTGCTCCTAATTTTATAAGAATTAGAGAGTATGATGAAAACGGCAATTTAACTCGTAGTGAAGAAGATACCGATGGTGATGGGAGCCCTGATAGTATTATCAAAAATGAGTATGATGAAGATGGTAATTTAACTCGTTTTGAGCGAGATAATGAAGCTGATGGAACCCCCGATTATATTTATCAAAGTAGCTATGATGATAATGGTAATCAAATTCGTTATGAACTAGATAGGGACGCTGATGGAACAGCAGACTTATTGAGAACTTCTGAGTATGAAAAAACAGGGCTTGCTGCACTATTTAGAATAGATCAATAAGCGCTAAAAAAAGCGACATTTATATTTAAAATAATTAAGGGATACTAGAATGAAACTAATCAGCATTTTTTTTGTTATTTTTATGGGCGTAGCACTGATCGGTTGCGGTGGTGGTGGCGGTAATACTGATAACATGGATATTAACGACGATGATGACAATGACAACGACGATAACTTTCTTTCTGGTCAGTTAATTAGTAGCGTTAGTGGTGTTGCTTATGAAACACCAACCACCTCGGGTATTACAGATAGCAACGGGACTTTTCAATATACAGCGGATGAAATGGTGACCTTTAAACTAGGTGACACAACACTCGGTATTGTAGAAGGCAAAGAGCAGATTAATTTATTTGATTTGGCGGATAGCGAGGTTCTCACGGGTTCTCGGTTAAGGACAGTGCTTTCTCTGCGAATATCTGCGAGCACGGCTAGAACAAACCCTGATTATCAAGCTATATTGAAGGTGTCTAACCTAGCAATTTTACTACAAACCTTGGATAGAGATGGTGATCCAGAAAATGGTATTGAAATTACGTCAGAGGTTGCTAATTTGTTTACCGGTATTCAAATGGAGTTTGATCAGCGTTGGTTTCGTTTTCGTACAAACCCATTATTTAGGGGAATACTTAATCAAGCCAATGAACAGTCACTGCTGGCTAATCACCGACAAGTTCGTAAAATTTGGTTAGCGCTAGATTCTGTGTATGACAGTATGGACGTGGAGCATGGTATATATGTGCAAACTAAACGTAACGAAGACACTGATGCTGATGGTAACGATGATAGAGTAGACCAATATGCATATAGTGATACGGGTCAACAAATAACCTACGAACAAGACAGTGATGGTGATGGTAATCTGAATACAGTATTTACCTACGAGTATGATAATAACGGTAACCTGATTCGGTTTGAGCTTGATAATGACGGCGATGGCAATGCAAATTCAATAAACCAATACGAATATGATAATGATGGTAACGAACTAGGCTCTACGCAAGATACTGATGCTGATGGCAATGCCAACCACATTCATCAAGCTGAATACGACGCTTATGGCAATCAAATTCGTTATGTGCAAGACACTGATGCGGATGGGAGCCCTGATAGCATTACCACAAATGAATATGATGCCAATGGTAATCGAACTCGTAACGAACGAGATATCGATGGTGATGGTAGCCCCAATCAAATTACTCAAACGGAATATGATAGTAATAATAATCGAATTAAAGACGAGTTCGACACTGATGCAGATGGGAGCCCTGATAGCATTAATACAAATGAATACGATACTGATGGTAACCTAATTCGTTTGGAAAACGATTTAGATGGTGATGGTAACCCTGATAGAATTACCGAAAATGAATATGATGACAATAGTAATCGAACCCGTTACGAGCTAGATACCGATGGTGATGGTGATACTGACAGCGTTACTCGCTACCAATACGATGAGAATAGCAACCTAATACTGAGCGAAGAAGATAGTAATCTTGATGGTATTGCTGATAGAGTTTTTACCTATGAATATGATGAGAATGGTAACCGAATTCGTTCGGAAATCGATTTAGATGGTGATGGTAACCCTGATAGCATTACCGAAAATGAATATGATGACAATAGTAATCGAACCCGTTACGAGCTAGATACCGATGGTGATGGTAGCCCTAATCAAATTACTCAAACGGAATATGATAGTAATAATAATCGAACTCGACAAGAGCAGGATACTGATGCTGATGGAACAGTTGATTCAATAATAACTTATGAATATGAAACAACGGGATTAGCTCACATCTTTAGAAGTTAGTTGGTCGTTTAAAAACTAGTTAAGTTGTTTAGACGTTAGCTTAGCTAGTCGTGATGTCCAGCCGAGAGTATTTATTTAGTTGGAGAGGTACCCTCTAGAGTGTTTTCTAGAGGGCGCTTGTTAAGCTATTAAAGTAGAACAACTATAAAAAACGCAAAGCGAGAAAAGTTGATAAGATTCTGGTTATTGTTGAGCATCTAAAAACTTTTCGGCATCGAGTGCTGCCATACAACCCGCTGCTGCTGAAGTGACTGCTTGTTTATAGACCTGGTCAGCAACGTCGCCTGCAGCATAAACCCCATCAACACTAGTGAGAGTTGCATTACCCTGTAAACCACTTTTGACTGTGATGTAGCCATTTGCCATTTCCAATTGGTCAGCAAAAATACCCGTGTTAGGCTTGTGTCCAATGGCAATAAAGACACCTTCGAGCTCAAGATCTTGAATGTTATCATCTTTAGTGCTTTTGATTTTGATGCCAGTAACGCCCATATCATTACCTACGACTTCTTCTAAGGTATTATTCCAATGAATGGTGACGTTGCCATTTTTTTCTTTTTCAAACAGGTGGTCCTGAAGAATTTTTTCACTGCGTAATGAATCACGGCGATGAATTAAATGAACTTCAGAAGCAATATTAGATAAATAAAGTGCTTCTTCTACAGCGGTATTACCACCACCAATAACCGCGACTTTTTTATTACGATAGAAAAAACCATCACAAGTTGCACAAGCTGATACGCCTTTGCCTTTGAAAGCTTCTTCTGACTCCAGACCTAGATACATTGCAGACGCGCCTGTTGCTATGACCAGAGCATCAGCGGTATAAGTACCTTGGTCACCAGTTAAAGTGAAAGGGCGTTTGCTTAAGTCAGTGGTATGAATATGGTCAAAAATAATTTCAGTACCAAAACGAACAGCATGTTTTTCCATCCGTTCCATTAACTCAGGGCCTTGTACACCATCGTTATCACCAGGCCAGTTATCAACATCGGTTGTTGTAGTTAATTGACCACCTTTTTCCATACCCGTGATAATGACTGGCTCCAGGTTAGCGCGAGCGGCATAAACAGCTGCAGAGTAACCAGCAGGGCCTGAGCCAAGAATTAATAATTTGCAATGGCGAGATTGAGACATGTATTACTCCAATTAAAATTTAATTTACACTAATTAAGATGCTAATAATGATATTAGGTTACTTTTTTAATTGCTATCTTTAATTTCTATTGATTTGATAGCGTAAACCTAACTTTCTACTTTTATAATGAGGGTGAATTAGACTATTTCAACAAAAAAATAGTCTAATTTATTGGACAGGAGATAATTCTAGCCTTCAGTATAATTCTAGCCTTCAGTCATCGCTACTAGCTGAGAGCTTTCGCTGGCTCAACATACTCAAAGCCTAAGTTTTCAGCAACACTTTGGCAAGTCACAAGACCGTTATAAACATTGAGTCCATTGAGAAGGTGAGGATCATTTTTAAGTGCTGTTTTATAGCCTTGGTTTGCAATATTAATAATATAAGGAAGCGTGGCATTATTTAGGGCAAAGGTTGAGGTTCTAGGAACTGCACCAGGCATATTAGCAACACAATAATGGACGACATTGTCAACAATATAAGTCGGCTCTGTGTGAGTGGTTGCATGAGAGGTTTCAAAGCAGCCGCCTTGGTCAATAGCAACATCAACCACAGCTGCGCCCGGTTTCATTTGTTTGATCATTTCTGCAGTGACTAACTTAGGTGCCGCTGCACCAGGAATTAGAACCCCGCCAATGACCAAATCAGCGGATAAAACATGCTTTTCCAAGGCATCGGCATTGGAATAGACGGTTTCTATTCTTGAATCAAATTGGGCATCAAGACGACGTAATACATCATTAGAGCGGTCAAGAACAACCACATGGGCACCCATTCCCGTTGCCATTTGGCTAGCATGAGAGCCAACCACACCACCACCAATAATAACTACTTTAGCAGGTGCAACGCCCGGTACACCGCCCAGCAACATCCCTCGGCCTTGGTTAGATTTTTCTAAACATTGGGCACCAGCCTGGATTGACATGCGTCCAGCCACTTCTGACATAGGCGCTAGGAGAGGGAGGCCGCCCTTGCGATCGGTGACAGTCTCATAAGCAATACAAACGGCTTTGCTTTTAATTAAGTCTTGGGTTTGTGGTAGGTCGGGCGCGAGATGAAGGTAAGTGAACAAAATTTGACCTTCACGTAACTGAGCTCTTTCTTCAGCGAGAGGCTCTTTAACTTTTACAATCATTTCGGCTTGAGAAAAAATCTCACTGGCTGATTTGCGAATTTCAGCACCGACTTGCAAGTAATCTTGATCGTCAAAACCAATGCCTGTGCCTGCTTGGGTTTCTATAATCACAGAATGACCGTGATTGACCAATTCACGCACACTAGCTGGCGTCATACCAACACGGTATTCATGATTTTTAATTTCTTTTGGTACACCGATTAACACGTTGATTACTCCTCTTCCAAATTATTCTCATTATCTTTCAAGCGGGGCTTAGTGCCTGCCTATCTGATTTTTTTATAAATATTAAATACTGTTTTATTGCAGTAGAATGAAATTTTTCGCTAGTATACCCTTGTTTTTATGGTATAACTCGCTTGTTTTTTTGATTTTTTAGCATAAAATATCGATTTTTTCTTGAATTAAGTTTAAAATACTAGCGATGAAAACTTCTTCGTTAATTGAACTCGATAGAATTGATAAATCTATCCTAAGAGAACTACAACAAAATGGTCGTTTGGCTAATGTTGAGTTATCTCGGCGGGTTGGTTTAAGTGCAACGCCTTGCTTAGAAAGAGTTAAACGATTAGAAAAAAATGGTTTTATCAAAGGTTATAGAGCACTGGTTTCACCAGAAAAAGTGGCGGCGGCGCTTTTAGTTTTTGTTGAGATACGCTTATCTAGAACCTCGCCAGATGTTTTTGATGATTTTAAAAAGTCTATTATCGATTTGTCTCAAGTGTTAGAGTGTCACCTAGTATCAGGAGACTTCGATTACCTGGTTAAAGCTCGAGTGGCGGATATGGCGGCGTACCGGGAGTTATTGGGTGAGACATTGTTAACCTTGCCTGGTGTCAGTGGTTCAAGAACTTATGTTGTTATGGAAGAAGTTAAAGAAAGTGGTGTGATCCAAATTCCAGTTTAGTCATTCGATATAATAAAATTTTCAATACAATAAAAGTTGAAAGTAGTTAACTATAAAAACGTTTAATTATAAAAGAGTCAATTTAAAAGAATTAATTGAATGAGCAAGAAGACCAATAAAAATCAGCGAGTTTCAAGCAATCAGCAAGCGGTTAGTATTTTAGCTGTTAGAATTAAAGAAGGTAGCTTTATTTTATTAACGGCGCTGGCGTTATTTTTATTTATATCGCTATGGAGTTTCTCGCCAGAAGATCCGGGCTGGACAAAGGCAACTGATGTAACCGAAATTCATAATGCTGGTGGACGAGCGGGAGCTGGTTTTTCCAGTTTGTTTTTACATCTGTTTGGTTACTTAGCTTTTCTATTTCCTTTTATGGTTGTTTATGCTGGTTACTTAGTTTTTCGAGAAAGAAAAAACACCTTACCTAATAATTGGGCTTTTTGGTCCTTTCGAGGTTTCGGTTTCATTTTTACCTTGTTAATTGGTGCAGCTATCGCAGCACAATATTTTGTTGAGCCAGACATGGCTGATGCTTATTTGTCTGGTGGCATTTTAGGTAAGCTAGTGGCTGACTTTTTAGTCGGTTGGTTTAACCCAGTTGGTGCAACGTTATTGATGTTAGCAGCATTCTTTGCTTCGGTTACTTTGTTCACTGGAGTTTCTTGGTTCCAGTTAATGGATTGGATAGGTAAACAAACTTTGCACTTTATAGCTTGGACGCGCCAGAAATATAATGAATTTTATGATGAGTTTAAAGACAAAAAAGCTCAGAAAGAAGTTAAACAAGCAAGGGATACAAACTTTCAAAAAGAAAAAATAAAAATGGAGCAACGCGAGCCGGTTAAAATTAAGCAAGAAGCTAAAAAAATTGAACCTAGCCTACGTGAACAAAAAGAAAAGCAAGCCAATTTATTTGATGATACGCCAGTAGAAGGCGAGTTGCCGCCGGTTAGATTATTAGATGAACCGAAAGCACATACTCAGCGAATTTCTGATGAAGCTTTAGAGGCTTTATCACGTTTAGTTGAGTTGAAGCTGGCAGATTTTAAAGTCGAAGCCCAAGTGATTGCGGTTTATCCTGGGCCAGTGATTACCCGTTTTGAATTAGATTTAGCGCCAGGCGTTAAAGTGTCTCGCATTAGTACATTGGCAAAAGATTTAGCTCGAGCATTATCAACGACAAGTGTTCGTGTTGTTGAAGTCATTCCAGGCAAGCCTTACATTGGTATTGAACTGCCTAATGAAAATCGAGAGATTGTTCGTTTAAAAGAAGTTATTGCTAGCCGTGCTTTTGATGAGTCTAAATCAAATTTAAGTATGGTATTAGGTAAAGATATTTCCGGCCAGCCTTTGGTGATTGATTTAATTAAAATGCCTCACTTGTTAGTGGCAGGTACGACTGGCTCTGGTAAGTCTGTTGGACTGAATGCCATGATAGTCAGTATTTTATACAAATCATCACCGCAAGAAGTTCGTCTTATTATGATTGATCCTAAAATGCTTGAATTATCCGTCTATGAAGGCATACCACATTTATTAACACCCGTTGTTACTGATATGAAAGAAGCGGCTAATTCATTGCGTTGGGCTGTTGCTGAAATGGAGCGTCGTTATCGTTTAATGTCGGCTTTGGGTGTTAGAAATCTTTCTGGTTATAATCGTAAAATCATGGATGCAATCAGTAGTGGTGAACCGATTAGCGATCCTTTGTGGCAACCACAAGATGGACTGGAAGAGGAAGCACCGGATCTTGAATGTTTACCTAAGATCGTTATTGTCATTGATGAGCTTGCTGATATGATGATGATCGTTGGTAAGAAAGTTGAAGAATTAATTGCACGAATTGCGCAAAAAGCGCGTGCAGCGGGTATTCATTTATTATTAGCAACTCAGCGGCCATCGGTTGATGTTATTACTGGTTTAATTAAAGCTAATATTCCCTCGCGAATTGCATTTCAAGTGTCTTCAAAGATTGACTCGAGAACTATTTTGGATCAACCCGGCGCAGAACAATTATTGGGGCAGGGTGATATGCTTTATTTACCCGGTGGTACCAGCATACCGGTTCGTGTACATGGCGCTTTTGTCGATGATGACGAAGTTCATCGAGTGGTTGCTGATTGGAAAAAGCGTGGTGAACCAGACTATGAAGATGCGATTACCTCAGAAGTTTCCGATATAAGTATGCTAGGTATTCCTGGTGAAACAGCTAGTGGTGACGAACAAGATGAGCTATATGACCAAGCCGTTAGAATTGTTACTGAAACGCGTAAAGCATCTATTTCTGGTGTGCAAAGGCGTTTAAAAATTGGTTACAATCGCGCTGCTCGTATAATAGAATCTATGGAAGCTGCCGGTATTGTTACCGAAATGCAGTCAAACGGTTCTCGTGAGGTGATTGCTCCGCCGCCAGTGGAACTATAATCGTACAATTATGCTCTAAGTGGTTAGATTTATTTAATTTAGGAAAAACAATGTTTAAATACTTTTTAATGTTCAGTTTATTATTGATGGTTAATCAAGTGGCCGCTGAAGAAAAAACTGATGTAGAGCAATTAGCCAAAAAACTTTCTCATTTACAGAGTTACCAAGCCCATTTTGAACAAGCCATTAATAATGAAATTGGTGAAACTCTTGAACAGAGCAGTGGAACCTTTACCATTCAACGCCCGAACCATTTTCGTTGGCAAAAAGGTCAAGAGCAACTGATTGTTGCTGACGGTGCACATGTATTTACTCATGATTTAGATTTAGAACAAGTGACCATTCAAAACCAAAGTCAGTTGTTAAGTGATTCACCAGCCTTATTATTAACCAGTGATGCAGAGACAATTAATCAGTCTTTTAACGTAAAGCAGTTTGACGAAAAGAGTGATAGTGTCATATTTGAATTAAAGCCCAAAGATCAAGAAGGCACTTTTGATTATATTCGACTCACGTTTAAAGATAATCAAATCACAGGCATGTTAATTCTTGATAGCTTTGGACAACAAACACAAATGTTGTTCTCACAAATAAAGCTTAATCAAGAATTAGATCTGAATTTATTTCGTTTTACTATTCCTGATGGTGTTGATGTAGTTGACTCCAGAGAAAAAGTTAACTAATTTGTTAATCAGAAACTGATGGAATTAGTGAGTGTAAAAGTTATACCGAGTCTGTTGGTTGCTCTTGGTGGCGCACTTGGTGCTATGTTACGTTTTTGGGTAAAAGAATGGCTACCTCAGATTACCTCAAGTCATTTTCCACTCAGTACATTAAGTGTTAATTTAGTGGGGTGTTTTTTTGCTGGGCTAATTTATATGTGGCTGCATAAGAGTGGTCACTCTTGGTCTGAAGCTAAGAGTCTATTCTTTTTTGTCGGTTTTTTAGGGGCGCTAACCACTTTTTCTGCCTTTGCGATAGATAGTCTAGTATTATTTAATCAAGGTGAAACGATTAAGTTTGCCATTAATATTTTAGCTAATTGTTTGTTATGTTTAGTTTGTGTGTTTTTTGGTGCATGGCTTGGTGGTAGAATAGCAGCCAATTAATTAAAAAATATTGACTTAAAATTTTGGATTTTCAATGATAGACCCTAAATTATTTCGTAGTGACTTAGATCAAGTAGTTGCTAATTTAGCTAAGCGTGGCGTTGAGTTTGATAAACAAACCTATCTTAAGTTAGAAGAGCAAAGAAAAGCTTTGCAAATAAAAACCCAAGACTTACAAAATGAGCGTAATAGTCGATCAAAAGCTATTGGTAAAGCTAAAGCTGCCGGTGAAGATATTCAACCTTTATTGGATGAAGTAGCTAACTTAGGAAAAGCTCTAGATGAAGCAAAACAATCCTTTGATGCGGCTCAAAGTCAGTTAGATGATTTGTTTTTAGGTTTACCTAATTTAATCAGTGATGATGTTCCAGAGGGAAAATCTGAAGATGATAATATTGAAGTTGAAAAATGGGGCGAACCTACTCAATTTGAGTTTGAGCCAAAAGATCATACTGAGTTAGGTGAAAGTCTCGGGGGTATTGATTTTGCCGCATCGGCTAAGCTCAGTGGCTCACGTTTTGTTGTTATGCGTTCGGCTATTGCTAAACTACACCGTGCTTTGGCTCAGTTTATGTTAGATACTCACACTGAGCAACATGGTTACCAAGAAACCTATGTGCCTTATTTAGTCAGTCCTGATTGTTTGATGGGTACTTCGCAATTACCAAAATTTGCTGAAGACTTATTTCGTGTTCAAGGAACAACTCAAGATGATAAGCCGCTTTATATGATCCCAACGGCTGAAGTGCCACTCACTAATTTAGTTCGTGAATCAATCTTGGATGAGTTGCCACTTAAACTGACGGCGCATACGCCTTGCTTTCGTAGTGAAGCGGGCTCTTATGGCAAAGATGTGAAAGGCTTAATTCGTCAGCATCAGTTTGAAAAAGTTGAATTAGTACAAATTGTTAAATCATCAGAATCAATGCAAGCACTTGAAGAATTAACTGGTCATGCAGAAAAAATTCTTCAGTTGTTAGAGTTACCTTACCGAAAAGTGATTTTATGTACGGGTGATATTGGCTTTGGGGCAACAAAAACTTACGACCTTGAAGTTTGGTTGCCAGCACAAAATGCTTATCGAGAAATTTCTTCCTGCAGTAATATGGGTGATTTTCAGGCGCGTCGTATGCAAGCGCGTTGGCGAAACCAAGAAACTGGCAAGCCAGAGTTAGTGCATACATTAAATGGTTCCGGTTTGGCGATAGGTCGAACGCTAGTGGCTATTCTTGAAAACTATCAGACCGCTGAAGGTAAGATAAGAGTCCCTGAAGTGCTTAAGTCCTATATGAAGATCGATCTTATATAAAGAGAAATAAAACAAAGCAAAATAAAATGCATAGGCTAGTTAACTAACTTTATGAGCTTGCCCCGATGACTAAACCAAAGAAAATATTACTCACAGGTGGGACAGGATTTATTGGTCGAGCTCTAGTTGATAAATTGCTCAAAGATAATCATAAGCTTACTTTATGGGTAAGGGATCGAGAAGCCGCAAAAAATTATTATCGCAAAAGCTATTCCCCTGATCTAGCCAATCAAATTGAATACTATACCGATCTCCAATTAGTTGATCCGAGTGTTAAATTCGATGCAATGATTAATTTGGCCGGTGAGCCTATTATCGATAATCGATGGACGCAAGCTCGTAAAAAACAACTCACTGATAGTCGAGTTAAAACCACTCAATCACTCATTGAACTAATTAAACGTTTACAACAAAAGCCTGAAGCTCTAATTAGTGGTTCAGCTATTGGTTATTATGGAAGTCAACCAGGTGATAATGGACTCGATGAAAATGCCAAACCAGTAGATGGTTTTACTCACCAGCTTTGTCAGCAATGGGAAAACATAGCGAAGCAAGCTGAAAATAATTCTGTTCGTGTTTGTTTAATTCGTACCGGTGTTGTTTTAGGCGATGGTGGCGCACTTGAAAAAATGTTATTACCTTTTAAACTGGGTTTGGGTGGTCCGGTTGCTAGTGGAAAGCAGTGGATGTCTTGGATTCATATGGATGATCAAATAAGAGCGATTGAATTTTTATTAAATAACCAACGGCTTTCCGGTGTTTATAATCTAACATCACCACAAGCCGTCGATAACCAGGCCTTTTCCCAATCCCTAGCAAAACAACTTAAACGACCAGCATTTTTTAGAGTACCTGAGTTTGTTATGAAGTTAATGTTAGGGGAGGCGGCAGAATTATTATTGGAAGGGCAGCGAGTGCTTCCTGCTAACTTATTGCAAGCTGGTTTTGAATTTAAGTATCCCGATTTAAAACTTGCTTTAGAAAGTATTTTAAACAAAAAAAATTAAAACTCATAAAATAATTATGTTAACTGACAACAAGCGAGCTGAAACGCTATTTCTTGCTGAAGTGGGACTTTTCGTTGGTTATTGTCATATTGCATAAAATGAATATAGCTGCGTTGTTTGCCACAGCTAAAGTCAGGAAAAAGCCCATTGCTTTTTGTTATACGGACACGTAATAAAAGAAGCGAACTATCTTGTGAGTCAATCAAAAAGCTGCCCATTGGTGCAGTTTGATTTTGCCACTTACCTGAGTTTCTTAATAATTTTAGAATAACTTGGATGCTAGTTCTAACGCCTTCGATCGGAGATAACCAGTTAATCAATTTTTCTTGTCGCTCTTCTATTGATTGGTTCAAAAACAAAAAAAGATCAGGCGAATCAAATGAACAGATAGCATTAGAAATACTAAACCGATTTTTTACCGACTCAATAAAAGGATCTTGGCGTACTGTTTCACCAAGTTTACCTTGGTGATTAAGTATCCATTGATAGAGTTGCTTAATTTGCTTGAGAAATACTTCTAGTTTCTGTGGATCGACATCTGGATTTTCTTTAAAACTATCAAAAGATTTTGATAATCGACCAAGCTCTTTAATTAATTCTGAGCGGGTATCTCCTCGCTCTAATAGATCAAGAATATCAACTAATATTTTGAGCGCATAAATATGGTTGTCATTATGAGTCAGATGAACATTTTTTTCATATTGATTAAATAAGAACTCTAAACGAAGAAAGTTTCTAAGAGATTCTTTTAAGGGATATTCAAAAGTAAGTAGCTCTTCAGCTGATAACTGCCCTTCGAAAAGAGAAGCTTGTTTAGGTGATAGCTGATCTATTTTCTTGCGTAATGGTTGGGTCACGATTATTCTTTATCCGCCAATAAAAGATACTGATTATGAAGCAAGCCGACTTGAGATTCAAGTTGTGATAATGAGCCATTATTATCAATAGTATCATCAGCGAGAGATAATTTTTGTTCGCGAGTTGATTGATTACTGATAATCGCTTCTGCTTCTTTTAAACTAATATTATCTCGTAAGCAGACACGCTTAATTTGTTCTTCTGGATTAATATCAACAATTAATACGCGATCAACTATTGAGCTTAAATGATCGGGTATTTTTCCAGATTGATCAATTAATAGCGGAATATCTATAATGGTATAAGGTTCATTAATAGTTTTCAGTTTTTCAAGAATTTGTTGATTAACTTTTGGGTGAATTAACTGGTTTAGCCAAGTTAAATCCATTTTAGAATTAAAAATAATTTTTCCTAAAGCTTTACGGTTTAACTCACCATTAGAATTAAAAACGTTGCTACCAAATTTATCTTTAACATTTTCAAGAAGAGGAGAGCCTTTACTTAATAAATCTCTAGCAATTTTATCAGCATCAATAATGGGAACAGATAATTCAGAAAAAAACTGGCTAACTGTCGACTTTCCAGAAGCAATTCCACCGGTTAAACCAACTCTTAGACAAGGCATAATAGTTTTTTATTAGAATACTCTTTCAAAAGGAGTATTCATTCTACAAGAAAATTATAAAAAATTCGCTTATTTTTAATATTGAACTATTAAATATTTTATCAAGATTTTTCGCTCCAGCTTTGCTGGTGAGCGACCTTCTTTTTTCCAAATCGAAAAAAGAAGGCAAAAACGCTTTTGACGCTGGCGCTGTGCACTTATTGAGTAAGTCTTTTTTTGAAAATATAAAGCAATACGAAAAAAATAATAAATTGTAATAATTGTAGGACGAATAGTTATCAGTTTTCTGAAAGTTATTAGCATCCCGCGTCTGCAAACGGATTTTGGAACTCATGAAAGCGAGTAATAAGAAGTGCAATTGTTTGAGCAAAGCGAGTCTTGCACTTCACGAGCTTTCGCTATAAATAAAAGATGTTTTGAAAATTTATTGATTTATCTACAAAGACTAACTAGTTTGCCTAGCGAAAAGCCATTTTGGTTACTTTTGAGGCTTAGGTCAAAAGTAACTCGCACGCTAGCCAAGCTGGTGCGAAACAACCACACTAATTTAATCCTGAAACATCCATATACAGTTTAAGCAATTCATCACCCCATAAAAAGGTTACCCAACCAGCAGTAGCCAGATAAGGCCCAAAGGGGATCTTGTTTTGTGAAAGCTCATTCTGAGAGTTTTTCTTTTGAAAAAGAATCATAGCGCCGCCAATGATAGCCCCAACACCAGCAGATAGTACAATAACGATACCTAATTTTTGCCAACCGACTAAGCCGCCAATAACAGCGAGTAACTTAAAATCACCATAGCCCATACCTTCCTTACCTGTTGCTAATTTAAATAGCCAATAAATACTCCAAAGAACTAAATAACCGGCCGCAGCTCCAATGATAGCGTCTTGCAGTGGAATATAGGTTTCATTAATGGCGAGTAAAAGAGCTAACCAAACTAAAGGCAGTGTCATGGTGTCAGGTAAAATTTGGTGATCAATATCAATAAAGCTCATGGCAATAAAATAAGCGCTAATAACTAAGCCAAATAATAAAGGCCAACCATAACCAAAATGATAAGCGCAGCAGGCAAAAATTAGTCCAGTGAGTAGTTCAACAAACGGGTAGCGTATGGATATCGGTGTTCTACATTGCTTACACTTGCCACCTAAAAATAAATAGCTGATGAGTGGGATATTTTCTAATGCGGTAATTTTATGACCGCATTGAGGACAAGCTGAACGGGGAACGACTAGGTTAAATTTTTCTGGTTGCCCATCGATTTTATTTTCGGGAGGCGTCATTTTAAACTTACGTTCGAGCAAAATTTCTTTTGCCATTGCTTCCCATTCACGAAAGAGCATAATTGGATAGCGAAAAATAACCACATTAAGAAAACTACCAACTAGCAAACCAAAAATCAAACAAGTCGTAAGTAATAACCAGGGATTAGTTTCAAAAAGATAAATAATATTTGGCATAAAATAATTCTTTTATTTTTTTATTTCAGGCTTTATAAAAAAGGCCGAGTTACCAACCTTTATATTTTTAAGTTAATAAACAAAACTTTAAATAGCGCTACCAATTTGAAATATAGGCAAGTACATAGCTATAATTAATCCACCGACAAGCACACCTAAAACCGCCATAATCATTGGTTCTAATAAAGCACTTAAACCATCCACTGCATCGTCCACTTCACCTTCGTAAATATCTGCAATTTTAGCCAACATAGCATCAATGGAGCCTGATTCTTCACCAATAGCCACCATTTGAACCACCATATTAGGAAAAACCCCGGTTGATTGCATAGCTAAATTCATCTGCATACCGGTGGTCACATCATCACGAATTTTTAAAATTGCATCACGGTAGAGTGCATTACCGGAAGCACCTGCTGCTGAATCTAAGGCTTCGACTAAAGGCACACCAGCTGCAAAAGTGGTGGATAGCGTACGTGCATAACGAGCAACAGCTGCTTTGTGCAAAATACCGCCTATTACGGGTAATTTAAGCATGGCTTTATCCTGTTTATCTCGGACATTTTTTGAACTTTGATGAATTTTCTTATAAACGATAACAAAGCCAATTATTCCAAATAAAAATACCCACCAATATTCTTGCATAAATTCTGAAATACTAATCACAAATAAGGTAAATGCAGGTAAGTCGGCACCAAAGCCTTTAAAAATATCTTGAAATTGAGGAACCACTTTTACTAGCAGTATTGCGGTTACTATTGCTGCGATAACAACAACGGCAATAGGATAAGTTAAAGCTTTTTTGATTTTTGATTTTAAGGCTTCAGACTTTTCTTTATAGGTGGCAATTCTATCTAGCATACCTTCAAGAGAGCCAGATTGTTCACCGGCTTCGACCAAATCACAAAAAAGATCATCGAAATATTTTGGCTGTTTTCTTAGTGAATCCGCCATAGTATTACCAGCTTCAATATCAGATTTGATACCCAATAATAGGTCTTGAACGGACTGTTTTTCATGACCTCGGCCGATAA
>CAYPMT010000046.1:12490-17162 GCA_964411875.1 uncultured Kangiellaceae bacterium | reverse complement strand
AAACAAACAAGCGACTATTTTATTTAAATATTGCTTGCCTAATTATTAGCAACACCATGGGGCACATGACCAGTCGCGACATGCTCTGCGGCATCATCACAATGTAGCGTTTGATCATCAAAGAATACATCTGCTTCAAAAGACTTAAGAAACTGCCCCTTAGGCATACCACCCAAAAATAAAGCTTCATCAATACGAATTTGCCATTCTCGTAAAGTTCTTATCACTCTTTCGTGAGCAGGTGCAGAGCGCGCAGTCACTAATGCTGTTCTGATTGGGCAGTTTTGTGACGAATAGTCTTGCTGTAATCGATGTAGTGCCGCCAAAAAGTTTTTAAAAGGGCCTCCAGCTAATGGTTTATTGGCTGAGTCAGTTTCACTTTTAGTAAATGCTTTCAAACCCTTTGTTTTATAGATTTTTTCAGCCTCATCAGAAAAAATAACCGCATCACCATCAAAAGCAAACCGAAGCTCATTGCTTGAGTCTTTATAATTGGAGCTTTGAGGCAAAATTGTCGCCGCAGCAAAACCTTCAGCTAAGGCTGCTCTAACATCACTGGGATCAGTTGATAAAAATAAGTCACTCGAGAAGGCTGAAACATAGGTATGAGGACTCCTACCGCTCGTAAAAGCAGCACGTGAAATATTAAGCTGATAGTGCTGAATTGAGTTAAAAATACGCAAGCCAGTATCAGCACTATTACGAGAAAGTAATACTACCTCAACCACTGGTTCATCAGGCTTGCTCTCATTTAAGGCTAATAGCTTCTTGACCAGACTAAAAGCAGCACCAGGCATTAGAGGCTTTTCCTCATGTTCTATTTGGTAGTCTGAATAGGCTTCAACACCCTGACTCTGAAAAATATCATGACTTTCATTCAGGTCAAAAAGTGCTCTCGATGATATAGCAACCACAAGCTTTTCACCTAATATTGAAGACATAAATGACCCTCATTCCAATAAAATAGCTGTTTTCAAGAAATTATAACTATACTTGTAGTTATATAGTTATAACAAACACTCTTAACTAATAACATGAATAACGTTTCCTGTCAGCTAGTATCAGTCAATGGCCTTTTATAGGCTGCATGGCTAATCAGCTTAAATGGGTTATCAATAGCCAATAGCATGAATTCATCGGCAATAAATTATTCAAAAAAAACAGTACTTATTGTAGAAGACTTTGCTGAGTTTGCTTCATCACTACGCGGCATGTTAGCTAATATGGGTTGTCTTGATATTGATATTGTTTCAAATGGTAACGATGGTATGCGTATCAATAAAGAAAAAAGATACGACATTATATTATCTGACTATAATATGGGTGAGACAAAGGATGGTCAGCAACTACTCGAAGAGTTACATAAATTTAACCTGCTAAAAAGTAACAATGTTTTTCTTATGATTACAGCAGAAAATACCAGCGAAATGGTAATGAGCGCGTTAGAGTACCAACCTGATAGTTATTTGACCAAACCTTTCAATGCTCAAATTCTTAAGTCAAGATTAGATAAATGTATTAAGAAAAAACAAGCTGTTTCAAAAATCATTCAATTTATGCAATCAAAAAATTGGCCTGAAGCTCTCCAAGAATGTGACGAAACCATTAAAAACTTTCCTAAATATCGTATGGCTTGTCTTAAGAAAAAGTTTCATTGCCTTAAAGCACTAAAAAAATATTCAGAAGCTCTTGACTTAGCAACAACTACATTTAATGAAAAACCTATTCCGTGGGCCATGTTAGGCATTGGAGAAATTTTTTATAATCAGCAAGATTATGAACAAGCCATGGAAGTTTTTTCTAATGTTATAAAAGAGTTTCCAATGATACTGTCTGCCTATGATTGGTTAGCTAAAACACAATACCTTCTAGGCGAAACCATAGAAGCCCAAAAAACCATTATACAGGCGCTCAATCGCTCCCCAAAAATACTTGAGCGACAAATGCTATTGGGTGAGCTATCTGAAAAAAATGACGATTTAGATGTTATGATACAAGCTTATAGGCAAGCAATAAAGTTTGGTGAAAACTCTGCTTTTTCTAGCCCAAAAGAGTTTATTAAATTAACCAAATCAATTGCAGTACAACTTCATAGACAACCTAATACTAATCGCGACAGTCTTATTAAAGAAGCTGAAGAAACTTTTGATAAACTTGATGAACGTTTTAAAGGCGTTTCAGAAGTTCAACTTAGAAGTACCGTCGCCCATGCCGAATTTTGCGATAAAACAGGCAACAAAAATAAAACACCTAACTATTTAAAAATGGCCGAAAATATATATCAGAAAAATGAAGAGTTAATTGACTCAGAAGCAAGCATTGAAATATGCAGTACCTTAAAAGAACTCGGCAAACAACCGCTTGCTGAAAAAATATTGGAAGATGGTGTTCAACAACATTTTCAAAACAAAAATTTTATGAATGCAGTTGCAAAAATAACCACTCAAAAAAAATTGATTTCCAATGCCAAAATAGTCAACGAATTGAATAACAAAGCGTTGAGCTACTTTTCAAAAAAAGATTATGGAAGTGCTCTCACTTATTTTGCTCAAGCATCACAAATAATGCCTGAAAACATTAATATTACGCTTAATTATACTCAATCATTACTAAAGGAATATCAGTTAAAAAGACAGGATCGCAAGCTTATTGATAAGGCAAAAAAGTTGTTAAGCAGCATCAATAAGCTTTCTTTTAAGGACCCTCGCTACGCCAAATATATTGAATTGTCCCGACTAATACAGCTTATGTTACAAAAAGATAAAGGAGTTTAACGATGAAGAGCCCCGATAATATTTTCAGTATTATACTTGCTTCAACCGTACATGATATGAAGAACTCGCTGAGTATGATGTTAGGCGCACTTGATACGATATTAACTCAAGTTCCAGAAGAGACTAAAAATCAAATGGAAAAAAAATATGGTGTTGTTCAGTATGAATCATCCCGTTTAAATACAGCTTTAATGCAACTGCTAGCACTTTACAAATTAGACAATGACCAATTACCTTTTAATCCTTGTTACCATAATTTATATGACTTTATAGAAGAGCAAATACTCATGCATGCTCCTTTATTAGAGGCAAAAAAGTTTGATTATGAAATTGATATTGATGACGAAATTGAAGTTGTCTTTGATGAAACATTATTATCAATGGTTATTACTAATATTATTGGTAATTCAATTCGTTATGCTAAAACTAAAATTTTAGTCAGCGCAAAAATTGATCAACAAACAACTATTATGATTAATGATGATGGACCAGGCTATCCTAAAAAAATGCTAGAACTTGGCAGCAATTATATTCATGGTATTGACCAAGCATCAGGCAGTACTGGGCTTGGACTCTTTTTTGCTCAAAAAATTGCGCAACTACATAACCGCTCAGATGAGTCTAGTGGAATTGATTTATCTAATGGCGGTGAACTAAATGGCGGTTTATTTGAAATCACCATTCCTTAGAATATAAATGAAACTACTTTAACGCTCGCGTAATTTCATGAAAAAGGCTTTCATTACTATCAGCTAATGAAGCCAAATTTTTATGCGCTTCTATCACCCGACGTAATACATCTTTTTCATCTTGATTGTCGCCACTTAGTTCTTCAAAGTTAACTTCTGTTTGAGTGTGTGTACTAGAAACAATATTAAAAACTTGATCAAAACATAATCGCTTTAATATTTTAAGCAGCTCATTATCGGGAATTAAAATAACCGGCTTCAACTGATTATACTTTTTTTGTTCTATTGATATTTTGGCTAGTAACCCTAAGGCCGTACTATCTAAAATATCTGTTTCCATCATATCTATAGCAATCTCGTCAAAGTCTTTTTTTTCAAACAAGCGATTAATATGTGCTTCTAAACCAGCACAGTGTGAATACCTAACAGTGCCAGTAAATTTAATATATTCAATAGCATCAACTTTTGCAGCGTAAACATTACCATCCATGACAACTACTCCTTATTAACTATAAAAATAGTGATATCATCAGGCATTTTATTCTCCGGATATTTTTTTACTGGTCTCATTAGTGTAGGAATACTAATTTGATTGCTTTGTACATAATTCAGTAAAAAAGATTCTTTGGCTGGCGCAGAATCTTCTGAAATCAGTTCAAGCCAACCATCAGAAACCATTAATAGTTGAAAATCATCAGCAATAGCTCTTTGTCTATTTTCAAAATTAGCCCAATCAAACAAACCTAAGGGAAACCCCCCTTCATTTAAAAAACTCATTTTCGACTGGTTGATCATCAGTGGTGCCGGATACTGACCGGCTACTGCATAATGTAGTGTATCGGTATCACAGTCAATAACACCATAAAAAACTGAAATATGCTTTCCTAAATTAGCATTAATCAGTTCAGTATTTAAATATTTAAGAACACCGCCGGGGTCGATCGCCAATTCATTTTCATTAACTCTAAACTGCCTGATCGGTTGGTTAAATAAACTCTTAAGCGTCATGGTAACAAAAGCAGCTGCAGCACCATGGCCTGAAACATCGGCAATATAAAAACCTAAATAGCGTTCAGAAATTCTAAAATAATCAATGAAATCACCACTCAAATTAAGTGATGGAATAATAATATGTTGAAATCGAAAGTTACTCAGTACTGAATTAGGTTCTGGTAATAACTGTAATTGGGCTCTTCTACCTGCATCTTG
>CAYPMT010000046.1:10673-12390 GCA_964411875.1 uncultured Kangiellaceae bacterium | reverse complement strand
CGTTTAAGCACCTCGAGGCCATCAACCTCTGGCATTCTTAAATCACAGATCACCAACTCAGGCGAGAACTCACAAAACAGCTCTATTCCCTGCTGACCACTCTCAGCTTCAATAATATGATAACCACTATCTTCTAGATAAATTGCAATGCTTTCGCGCACCAATTTATCATCGTCAATGATTAATACCTTACTTTTCTCGAGCACTTAATTTAACCTATGATTTTAATTCATTTCCAAATAATGACCAGTCTGAACAACAGCCAATCCAAATAGCCACCAGAATTTGTTAGGATAGCTCATTCAATAAGTGTTTATATCATAGACTGAGTGTTCATCTCAAAAAATATTATCTTGTTTTTTATTGACGAAAAGTCATTAATTGCCTAGTATTGCTAGCATGTTCAAGCTAAAAACTAGACTTAAAGGGTTTGAATATGCCCTCAGATAATCCAAATTACGAAGAAAAGCGTTGCTTTATTCGCATGTTTATCGATGCAAAAATTACCATTGTTGATCCTTCTAATCATAAAACCTATGACGGTGAAACCAAAAACTTAAGTGGTAGCGGAATTATGTTTGTAACTAGTGAACTATTCCAAACTGGTCAGGAACTTCAAGTTGATCTAAGCTCTGAGCAAAGTAAACTTCCCCCATTAAGTGCTTTGTTTGAAGTAAAAAGAGTTAAACCACTAGACGGTGGTCAATTTGAAGTTGCTGGCAGTATCAATCAAGTTAAATAACCCCCTATTTTTATTATTCATCCTCATCTTCCTCGTCAAAAGGAATATCGCCATCTAACACTTTAAATTGTCTATTTTGTAAATAAACATCTCGAATAAATGCATATTCGTCAATTTGACCGTTGAGTTGATCTTCATAGCTCAACAAGCTGGCTCGGAGATCAATTAATTCAAGCAAGTTTATTTGGTTTCTGGTTGGGATATGCTCAATTTGATTAATCAAATCCATTTCAGAATCAACAGGTAGAGCAATCGTATCTCTGAAAGTCGAAGGCCCTAAAAAAGGTAGCATCACATAGGGGCCAGGCTTTACTCCCCAAGAAGCTAACGTTTGACCAAAGTCTTCATCATGCTTCTCCAAACCCATACTAGAAGCAGGATCCCAAATACCAGCAAGACCAATAGTTGAATTAACAACAAAGCGCCCTAGGTCAGAAACAGAGTCAACAAACTTACCCTGCAATAAATTATTTAGCATATTAGGAATATCACCAAGGTTGGAAAATATATTAGAAACGCCTGTTTCAACAACATCTGGCGTAATATATTGGTAACCTTGCGCTATAGGTTTGGCTACTTTATCGACACCTTTATTGAACTTATAAACACCTCTATTCCAACTCTCCCAGGGATCATCTTTATTTTGTCCAGTTGTTGCGCAACCCGATAGAACAACAAGCATTAAAAGACTTATAAACTGTTTAAACATGTCTAGAGTATCCCCATAAATCTGAAAAGCTGAAAACAAAAAACTCCGATGCCAGTTATAACCAACACCAGAGTTAGGCTAGAAAATAGGCTTAAGGTTTATTTAACCACCACACTTACCTTCACCACATTTACCATCTTTTTTGTCGCCGCATTTGCCTTCGCCACATTTACCATCTTTTTTGTCACCGCATTTGCCTTCGCCACATTTGCCATCTTTTTTGTCACCGCATTTGCCTTCGCCACATTTGCCATCATCAGCACCAA
>CAYPMT010000046.1:0-10573 GCA_964411875.1 uncultured Kangiellaceae bacterium | reverse complement strand
CCATCTTTTTTGTCACCGCATTTGCCTTCGCCACATTTGCCATCATCAGCACCAAAGACTGCTTGGTCTGCTGATACTGTAGCAAAAGGATTAGTTTCTGCAGATGCCGTATTAATATAAAAAGCGGCAAACAAAAGTGAGCTCACTAATAACGTGATTTTAGCTAGTTTTTTCATTGATTTATTCCTCAATTTTAAGTGGATAAAAATAACTTATTTTAATGATATATTGTTAATGGGTAGCTTAAAGAGTCAAAACAATTACAAATGTTACACGCTAATCGTTAATTTAAGCTAAAAGTTAGTTTTAAAGTGTTTAGAGTTTATTTATTACAATAATAAGACAATACGATAAAAAAACAGCAATTACCGAAACGGCAATTATTGGCAAAATAGCCTGAGTAAAAAACACTCGAGCCTAAAGATGCACTATATCGGGTCAATTTGCAATATATTCTTTTAACTTTATTGGACTTCTGTAATGCGTCTCTCAGCTTCTTCTATTTGCTTTTGTAAATACTGTTTTGACTGCTGAGATAAGCCTTTTTGAGCCGCTAAATATCGCCATAATTTAATCGCATCTGAATAACGAGTTAACTTATAGTAAGTAAACCCGAGAGTTATTAGAGCCCCTTGATGCTTCGGATGTTTTTGCACTACTTGCTCTAATAAAATAGCCGCTTTTTGAAAACTATTTTGCGTTTGTTTGGAGACCATAAGTTGTGCTGCAACAACACCCCAGTCGGGATTATCTTCAACACGAATGGCTCGCCGCATCGATGCAAGCGCTAAATCGGTCATATTAAGCTGAGCATAAGCCTTGCCAAGTTGAAACCAAACTTGGCCATTGTTAGGGTTTTTAAAAGCTTGAGTGCGTAGACCTAGCATAAAATTTTGCATAGATAATTCATCAAAGACTGTTTTATCGGAAGACAGCTCAGTATCAATAAAGGATTCTATTTGTTGATTAATTTGCTCCCAAGCCTGTTGTTTTTTATAACTCTCAGTTCCTTGATAATAAATAATGGAAACTAATAACAATAAAAACGGTAATAAAAATAACACCTTCTCTTGCGTTGTAACTTGTTTTGCAAAAATTCCAGCTTGCTCTCTATAAACGTAAAAGAGAACAAACCCAAAACAAAACAAAATAACTAAACTATTTATTATCCAAAGACTAGTCATTTAACATTTGACCTTTATGTTTTTTATACCATATCAAAAAGCCACATAAAATAATCACTAAAAATAAAACTGGCGCTAACCAAAGAAACAAATTTGACTGATTTAATTCAGGCTCATATAAAATAAACTCACCATAACGATCTTTCATAAAACCAAGAATAATTTTATCATTGTCCCCTGCTATTATTTTTTCATGAATAATTAACTTTAGATCCCCGCCTAAATCGGAGTTAGTATCTGCCAAAGTTTGATTCTGGCACTGCAAACAACGTAATACACTCGTTAATTGTTGAAAGCGCTTTTCCTGCTCTTGGCTTTCAAACTCATAAACAGTGATCGCTGCTAATAAAGGCATTGAAAAACACAAACAAACAAACAGAAATAGTTTTCTCATTTAAAAACCTTTGCGAATTTTTTCAATCAGTGGTTTAAATACTTCATCAAAAACAGCCGGCGTTAATGGCCCGGCATGACGATAACGAATTTTACCTTTCGGACCTATAATAAAAGTTTCTGGTGCACCATAAACACCTAAATCAATACCTAAGCGACCATTTTGATCAAAAAGAACTCGCTCATAAGGATTGCCTTCCGTACGCAAAAAACTCAAACCTTTTTCTCGACTATCTTTATAGTTCAGACCAATAATTTGCAAGTCGGGAATTTTAGCGTAATCTTTCCAATAGGGGTGCTCCTGATAACAAGACACACACCAACTAGCCCATATATTAATTAATGAAATTTTGTCATTAAAGATAGCTTCAGAATAACTGTTTTGTTCATTTAATAAATCATTCACTATAAATTTAGGTATATTTTTATTAATCAAAGCCGAAGGAATTTTTTTCGGGTCTTGATTTAAGCCAAACCAAAACAAGCTCATCAAACCAATAAAAATTAAGCCAACCAAAAGTGACTTAAAAAACCTCATCAAGCCTCTCCTGAAACAACATTTAAACTGCCACTTTCTTGAGAGTGCTTAACTCGTTTATAACGCCTATCCAGGGTTGCAATAATACCGCCCACGGCCATAAAAATAGCACCTAACCATATCCAACGAATGAGCGGCTTAACATAAATTCTAACGGCCCAAACTTGTCGTTTATCATCTAAAGGTTCACCGAGTGAAATATAAACATCCCGCCATAAGCCTGGATCAATTGAAGCTTCTGTCATCACTTGTTTACCTGCTAAATAATAGCGTTTTTCAGGTGCTAACACGCCTAAATTTTGAGTGTCGCTTGAGACAGAGAAACTGACTCGAGAAGCTTCATAATTAGGTCCATCAACCCACTCTGATTTAAGCATCTTAAATTGATAACCACCAATTTCTACTTTCTGCCCAACCTCAACACGCAAATCTTTTTCAACACTATGAATACTCGTGACAACTACTCCCGTCAAGGTAATAGCCATACCTATATGAGCCAAAAACATTCCCCAGTTAGTCGCATTCTTTCGACTTACCTGGCTAATTAATCGATTATTATTTTTGTTTTTCCTCAACATAAAAAAGCCACTGGATGAAGCAACCCAAATCGAAAGATATAAGCCACTAAACACCCATAAACTAAATTCACCAACCATAAAAGTCACTGCAACAGCACAAACTAAAGCAATAACCGCCAATTTAATTAATAAGAACTTTATTCGCGACCAATCATGATTTTTCCAATTCAATAATGGCCCAATACCCATTAATAATAAAAGTGGGTACATAGCAACAGGAAATAACATATTAAAATAAGGTGCACCAATTGACATTTTACGTCCAAAAAATTCAGCCAATAATGGGTAGAGCGTTCCAAAGAAAACAATAAAGGTTGCCGTAATCAAGAAGATGTTATTCAGCAGTAAAAAAACATCTTTAGAAAATAAAGAAAACTTAGCAAATTGAGTCATTTTATCTAGGCGAAAAACAAATAAAATAATTGATATACCAATAACAATACCCATAAAAATTAGAATAAAAAAGCCTCTTTCCGGGTCGTTACTAAAGGAATGAACCGAAGTGATAATGCCTGAGCGCACTAAAAAAGTACCTAACAAGCTTAAAGAAAAAGTAGTCAACGATAGTGCTAAAGTCCAACCTCTAAATGAGTCACGTTTATCAGTTACTGCTAACGAATGAATGAGAGCTGTGCCTGATAACCAAGGCATAAAAGATGCATTTTCTACCGGATCCCAAAACCACCAGCCCCCCCAACCTAATTCGTAATAGGCCCACCAACTGCCCAGTGCAATGCCAACGGTTAAACAAGCCCAAGCAGCAATAGTCCATGTTCTGACCCAGCGCGCCCAAACTGAATTCCATTCGCCTTCAATCAATGCAGAAATAGCAAAAGCAAAGGAAACCGCAAAACCAACATAACCCATATAAAGTAACGGCGGATGAATAATTAAACCAAAATCTTGTAGAAGTGGATTAAGATCGGCACCATCAACAGCAAAAAAAGGCAGTGTCCGCTCGAAAGGGTTTGAAGTAAACAATAAAAAAGACACAAAGCCAACGGCTATCCATCCCATCACAGAAAGAACTTTTACATAACTCAACAAAGGTAAATGTTGTGCTCTTAAAGCAACAGCTAATAACCAACCTGACAATACAAAAACCCACAATAATAAAGAGCCTTCATGGCCACCCCAGACAGCAGAGACTTTATATTGAACCGGTAATAACGAATTCGAATGGGATGCTACATACTTAACCGTGAAATCATCAAGTAAAAAAGAATAAATCAAACAAAGAAAACTGCCTAAAAGACAAGCAAAAATTAAATAACTTAACGGTTTAGCCATATGAATTAAACCATTATGACGAAGATAAATGCCCAGCAACGGGAATACAGCTAAGGACACCGATAGAAAAAAAGTTAATACTAATAAATAATGGCCTAATTCTGCTTGCATTAAATGTTACCCTTCTTGTTCAAGTTTGACAGGGTGACCAGCTCGCTCAAGTGCATCTAAAACTTCAGGCGCTTTATATTCTTCATCATGTTTAGCCAACACTTCTGTTGCTTCAAAAACACCTTGCGAATTGACTTGACCTAAAGCAACGATACCTTGCCCTTCACGAAATAAGTCAGGCAAAACTTTATTATAGGTCACCGTAAAATCCATTTTTTGATCCGTCACTACAAAACGTGTTTCTAGCCGAGAGTCAGAATGGTTGATATGCTCAACGCTGCCCTTTTTAACCAAACCACCAATACGAATGATTTTATCTAAGGGTGCTTTACCTTGAGCTATTTCAGTTGGTGTAAAAAAAGCATTCATTGTTTCTTCACTAGCGAACAAAACTAATCCAACAACAGTTGCTGTTGCTAAAACCCCAACAACAACATGAATCAAACGTTTTTTACGATGTGGCTTCATTGGCATAAGTGTTGAACCTACTATAACAAATAAATTTAATATTACTCTTTAGATAAACTATCAAGTCTCTGATAATAACGAGCTATTTTTTGTTTGGTGGACTTTAAACCTTTCACTAAAAAAATCGTTTGTGAAATTAATAATATTGAAACCGCAAAATAGCAAGACCAAACATAAAAACCATGTCCACCCATAGCAAAAAATTCATTTAATGACTGAAAATAAAAGCTCATAACTAAACTCTAATTAATAATATTTACTAAAGGGTTTCTACCAGTATTTAATCGACATTGACCAACTGCTTAACCCAGCTAGCCTGTTTTTCTCGATTTAAAATTTCAACCCGTGCTTTTTGTAGTAAAGACATAAAAAAATAACATTTAAACGCAGCAATCATAATTAACAAAGGCCAAAGCATACTAACTTCAAGCGAAGGTTTTTCAAACTTACTCAAAGTAGCGCCTTGATGTAGCGTATTCCACCACTCCACTGAGAAATGAATAATCGGTATATTAACTAATCCAACCAAAGCTAACACAGCCGCCGCTTTATCCGCAGACTTTTTATCATCAAATGCATTGTGTAGCGCCATAAAACCTAAATAGAGGAAAAGTAAAATAAGCTCAGATGTTAAACGAGCATCCCAAAACCAATAGGTCCCCCATGTAGGCTTTCCCCAGATTGCGCCCGTCAATAACGCTAAAAAAGTAAAAATTGCACCAATTGAAGCACAACTCACCGAAACGATATGTGCCATTTTAATTCGCCAAATCAGACCAATTGCCCCAGATAGCGCCATAACCACATAAACCATCATCGACATATAAGCTGCCGGTACATGAATATACATGATTCGGACGGTATTACCTTGTTGATAGTCAGGCGGTGACATAGCCAAACCAAGTAATAAACCCACCGCAAATAACAAAACAGTTATTACCACAAACCAAGGAATTAAACGATTGGCAATCTGGTAAAACCACTTAGGTGATGCTAATTGAAAAAACCAAGTCCACATACTGTTCAAGTCCACATACTATTTAAGCTTATACACCAATAATTATTTTCAATAAATTCATTTAAATCAGTTCATCTGAAATAAAAAATAGTTGCTATTCATTCAGTGAAATCTTCATAGCAGCAGAAGCTGCCAAAGGCGCTAACCAAGCAGCCAATATTAACAAAGCCAATAATATCGCCATTTCACCAAGATAAGGCTGATTTATGCTGGCTTTAGCTATAGCAGAGCTACCAAATATTAACACGGGTATGTATAAAGGTAATACCAACAATGTCAATAAAACAGCACCATTACGTAAGCGAACGATCAGACTCATCCCAATCGCACCAATAAAACACAAAGTTGGTGTGCCAAACAATAAAGCTAGCATAGCAACCCAATTAGTTTGACTATCCAAATTAAATAAAAAGCCAATCAAAGGGCAAATAATAACCAGGGGCAAACCAGTTACCAACCAGTTGGCGGTAACTTTTGCCACGCAAACTGCATAAGCCGAGACATCACTTAATAGAATTTGTTCCAGACTACCATCAATAAAGTCTGCTTGGTAAAAATTATTAAGCGATAATAAAATACTCAATAGAGCCGCCACCCAAACGACCCCTGGTGCAATAAACGCAAGCTGGTTAGGTATTGGCGTCACGGCTAATGGAAATAATACTGTCACTATCACAAAAAAAGCCAGAGGATAAATAAACTCTGAGCGACTACGCAAAACAACAGCTAATTCACGGGCAATTAAACGGATAATAGTTTTCATGCTAAGGTTAGCTCTCGCAAGCCATTAATGCCTGCAATAGGCTGATGTGATGTGATAATTAATAGTCCACCCCTCGCTAAATGTTGGTTACACTGCTCAACTAGCCACTCCTGACCTTGTTTATCCAGAGCAACTAAAGGTTCATCTAAAACCCATAAAGAAGCCGGCTCTGTAATCAGTCTTGATAAAGCAACTCGTCTTTTTTGTCCCGCGGATAACCGCTCAACTAAAACATCGAAATAAGCACCAACTCGTAGCATTTTTAATGCTTCTAAAACTAATTTTGGTTCAGCAAAAAAACGTAATTGACGATAAAAGTTTAGATTTTGTTCTGCGGTTAACTTTGGTTTTAACCCTAACCCATGTCCAAGATAAAGTAACTCTTGATAAAACGGGTTTTGAGCTTGCTCATCAATAAAATTTGTTGTCTTGGCGTTATAAAGCACTTCACCGGAATCATGCTCACACAAACCGCAAATAGCCCTTAGTAAAGTGGTCTTTCCTGAACCATTACTGCCGCTAATTTGCAGGCTTTCGCCAGACTCGAGACTAAAATTAACACCGGAAAACACAGTGACATCAGAACGCATCACTCTAAGATTAGAGATCTCTAACTTATGCAATTTTTGATCGGCCTGCTCTTCGACAGCCACCTATCTCTCCTCAAACTAATTCTAGAGCTATTGATATGCCTTTTGAAAGGCCACGGCTGCTCAAAACAGCAGCTATACTATAGTAAAGAACCGCTATTTTCCATTGAATAAGCCAAGATTATGCAAATAAACGGCACTGAAGGTAACCTCACATCATTAAAAAACCTCACCTTGCCAGCTAAGGTTGTTGAGCTCATACAAAAACTTGCTTCTCAACCACTAGAATTGGAAAAAATACTTTTAAATCAGCCTAGCAAGTTTCAGTTACAACTCGCCGAGAGCAACCTTTTAAAACAGTTGAGACTTCCCCTAAGCACACTAAAGCTTTTAAGCCTAATCAAAGAGGTACCAGTAAAGGTTCAATTGAATTTATCTAATAACCAAGTTGTTCTCGAAATAAAACCCCAGCTTAACCAGACCACTCATTCAGTTTCAGCTCAGGCGCCTTTAAATCAAACAAACCCGACTAAAACCAGCTCAACCAAGACAGCCTCTACCGAAAGCAGTTCGTCCGAAAAAAAGGTCGCTGAAACAAACAACATAAAAACAAACTCTCAAACTAGATTAACTAAAACGCCACTAACAAGTGCCTCAATAGAACCAATTAAAATTTATTTTAACCAAGCCAAGCTAGTTGCCAATAATCAACTTGAGTTATCTCAACCCATTTTGCCTAAAGGCAACAAGTCACAAGCGGCTATTCAAACATCAGTCAATAAAGAAACTAGCTCGATTAATGTCAACTCATCAAAACAAACGGCTAATGTTCAAAGCTCCAACACAAATACAGCAATCAATAATCAAGCAAGAATCACAGCAGAAAATCAAGCATTAACTCAATATATACAAGACTTTTTAAAAAGCAGACCAATCGCCCCAAAACCAATTTCTGCAAATCTAAATCAACTTATTCAACTAGGTGAAAAGTTATTGCTCAGCCTAAAGCCGTCCCAAAATGATACAAAGCCCGTTGTTTCTAACCAATCAGAATCTCTATCAGACAAACAACAACGCCCCAATAGAAATAACCCTATAAAAAATAGCGCCAACAAACGCTATGCAAACAAACCCATTGATAATAGCTCTATTAATAATAAAGCGACTATCAAGAACCCTGCACTATTAGCAGCTAGCCCGTCTTTAAGTAATGAGTTCTCTTTAAATAAAAGCTCCCTTTTAGAGCTAGTGACTAAAACGCCTCTTTCATCATCAAAAACAACCATCGAAAACAAGTTACAAGACTTGTTTAAACAAATTGTATCCGTAAGACAAACATTAAAACTTCCTAATAAAATTGACTCAGTAGAATCACGCACGCAATCAAGTGGTAATTTTTTTGAATCAAAGCTATTCAAGAACCAAACATCACCTAATCAGCCAGCAACCAATACCAAGCCCGATACATTGGTTCAAAGCTCTAACTCGTCATCTACTGACAATAACACCAATGTTTCATCTGTAGCCGCTACAACAAAAAAGCCGCTCAATGAAACCGTAAGCAAATCAGGCAATGACGTTATCCATAATCAACTAAAGGCAACTCAAAAAAACTCAAGTCATGTATCTGACTTAAAACAGGCATTATTTGGAATTAAACAAACACTACAAGAAATTACCGATTATTTAAGCCGTCCACAGGCGCAACCCATTCGAAGCCAAAGTTTTCTTGAGCAGATTGTTTTAGCAGTAAAGACATTAAACAATACTAGTAATCAGAATATCCCGGCTCAACATTCAACACCTAACCAAAATAATCAAATAGGTTCTGAGCTTGAGTTTAAATCACCCTTTTTAAAGCAACTGCTAAACACCCCTGAATTAGCTAAACAATTTAATTTAAACAATCTAACTGTCGCCAAAAATAAACTCTTAATTAATCAGCAGATTAACTTAATTAAAACCATGCTTAATGAAACTCAAGCCATCATTAATAAAATTGAAACCAATCAGATGTTAAGTCTAAATGCTCAGCATAATAGAGTTGATTCTCAACTAGTCCAGCAGTTTTTGATTGACCTACCGATGCTCCACAATCAAAAGGTTGAGTCCTTCGAGCTATTATTTGAATCTAACCAAAATAAAAAATCGAAAAAACCAATAAAAACTTGGTCAGTAACAATAAAGTTTGACCTTGAGCCTCTAGGCCCAATGTTTGCCAAAGTTAGCCTAAAAGACGAGCGTGTCAGCACGCAATTTTTTGCTCAAGAAGAAGCGACATCTAAACTACTCTCGCAAAATATTCATCACCTAAAACAAAGCCTATTCACTGCTGGCTTAGATGTTGATGATATCACTGGGCAACAAGGTATTATTCCAGATGAACTCATAAAAAATCATGAGTATGGTGTGGATTTACATATATGAAAAAACCAGTCAAACCACCTAAATCTGCTGCGGCATTAAAATATGATGGTTTGAATGCACCAACGCTCGTTGCCAAAGGCCAGGCAGAACTTGCAGAAAAAATTATTACCGAAGCAAAAGCTCACAATGTTCATATTCACCAAGACCCTGTTTTATTAAGTGTGCTTAGTCAACTCGATTTAGGCCAAGAAATTCCTAAACAACTTTATCTAGCCGTGGCTAAAATTATCGCTTTTGCTTACTTTCTACAGGGTAAACACCCCGATTATCAAACCCATGATGGCGAAGACAAGCATTTTTCCACTCCTCTGCTACCCGCTCCTGATACAATTGAGCATTCCAATAGACAAGTAATGGACAATATCTCACAAAAAACCAAGTCAATGTCCTCTACTCATAAACACAAAAATCGATAGAATAGCGTCTAGTTCGTCACATACTCAAAAAAAAGTTGAGTAAAGCAATATCAAAGGGGAAGTGACTATGTTGGATGAAAAAAATAACACTAAAAATCAACCACGTAACGATCGAGTTTTTCATAATAAAAATGGTTGGTACTTCGCTACTCGAGAAGGGCTTGATCTGGGACCTTATCCAACTCGCGAATCAGCCGAAAATGAAGTGGAATTCTACTTAAAAAGTATCACAAAGCTTTCTCGAGCCAGCTAGCTCAAAAAAGGTTTGATTTAAAGTATCAAACTATAAATCGGTAGGGGAACTCTTGATTTAGCTGGCCAACTTATTACAAAGCTACTCTATAAAGCTTTTTCTTTTAAAAAACTTCTTAAAAACAAGTCTTTCAAAAAACTATCAATAAGAAAAAATCAAAAATATAAACTAGCAAGGCTAATATAACTTGAGTTAAAAATTACTACCAAGGAAGAACTTCACCATTACTATGCCAAAAACTACCACTATTTTCTAAATTTAACTCTTCAATGCGTTGAATAAGTCGCTCTGCTGAAACCTCTGGACTAATCTCACCACCAAAACCAACCATGGCAGTTTGAACATAGCCTGGATGCAGCAAGGCCACGGCAATTTGCTTAGGCTTTAAATCAATAGACAAGGACTTTCCTGCAATATTCAAGGCACACTTCGACATTCTATAACCATAAGAACTTCCTGAACTATTATCCGCTATTGATCCCATTCGACTGGTGATCATTGCTATTTTACTACCTGGCTTTAAACTATTTAATAATGCCTCAAC
>CAYPMT010000045.1:15365-17301 GCA_964411875.1 uncultured Kangiellaceae bacterium | reverse complement strand
ATAACAAGTTTCTAAATATTCTTCGATCCCCCAATGTCCACCCTCTCTTCCCATACCGGATTCTTTTGTTCCACCAAACGGCGCAGCAGTACTTGAAATAGCTCCCTCATTAATACCAATCATGCCAAATTGTAATTGTTCGGATAAACGCCAAATACGCTGCATGTTCTGCGTAAAAGCATAGGCTGATAAACCATAGTCAGTTTGATTGGCTAATTGAATGGCATCATCTTCTTCACTAAAAGGAATAACTACAGCCACCGGCCCAAAAATTTCTTGATTAAAAATAGCCATTTCTCTAGTCACTTGAGTTAACAAGGTTGGCTCAAAAAAATAACCAGGGCCATCAATCGATTTTCCTCCAAGAATAATTTTTGCTCCAGCTTGCTCTGCTTGAACAACCAGATTTTGTACTTTTTCAACCGATTTTTTATTAACCAAAGGCCCCATTGTTATTCCATCTTGATCACCACTTCCTACTTTTATTTTTGTAATTTTTTGCTTCAGCTTATCAACAAACTCATGATAAATATTCGACTGAACTAAAAATCGATTAGCAGCAACACAAACTTGCCCTGCATTTTTAAATTTACTAACCATCGCATGTCGCAAAGCCAACGATATATCAGCATCATCAAAAATAATATAAGGCGCATTACCTCCTAACTCCATGGCAGTTTTTTTAACACCTGATGCGCATTGTTGTAAGAGCTTTTTGCCAACAGCAGTTGAACCAGTAAAACTAAACTTAGCTATTTTAGAATGAGTTGTCAGCAATTCGCCAATAGGCTGCGGATTACTACCCACAACAACATTAAAAACACCTTTAGGAATCCTCGCCTGGCTTGCTAATTCAGCCAAAGCTAAAGCCGATAAAGGTGTTAACTCAGAAGGTTTGACAATAAAAGTACAGCCCGCAGCCAATGCTGCCGAAGCTTTTCTTAAAATCATCGCACTAGGGAAATTCCAAGGCGTAACCGCAGAAACAACTCCCACAGGTCGCTTTAATACCAGAGAGCGACGACCAGGCTCAATATTGGTTAAAACTGTGCCATGAATACGCTTGGCTTCCTCGGCATACCACTCAATATAACTAGCACCATAAAAAATTTCACCTTTCGCTTCTTTAAGTGTTTTACCTTGCTCGCAAGTCATAAGATGAGCCAAATCATCAGCGTGTTTAACCACTAGCTGATGCCAAGCCTTCAGCATGGTGACTCTGTCATTAAGTGGCAACTTTTGCCATTCGGCTAAAGCATTCTTCGACGAATTAATGGCTAACTCTAACTGTTGAACGGTAACTTCACACACTTGGCTAATAACTTCCTGATTAGCCGGATTTTCAACTTCAAATAACTCTTCTGACTCTAACCACTGACCATTAATATAAGAGCAAGTTTTATGTAATCTTGTATTATTAAGTTGCATGATGATTCTCGATGGTTTAATTTAAATAAAACTCATTTATTACCATTAATTGCATAAGCCTAATAATACTCTAAGAAAAATGAAACGTTCAAATTTAATTACAGAATATGGTGCCACAAGACTAAGAAATGAGTTATCTGATTTATGGAAGAATAAACGCCCCGAAGTCACTCGTGCAATTACCGCAGCGGCGGCGGAAGGCGATCGCTCTGAGAATGCCGAATATATTTATCGCAAAAAACAATTACGGGAAATAGACCGACGGGTTCGTTACTTACAAAAACGTACAAGTGAAATGCAGGTAGTTGAGCATAAGCCCAATGACACTTCTCGAATATTTTTTGGTGCTAATGTTGTGTTAGAGGATGAAGAAGGCAATCCTCATTGCCATCGTTTAGTCGGCTCCGATGAGTTTGATTATCAGCCAGATTATATATCTATTGACTCACCTTTAGCTAAAGCCTTGCTCAAAAAACAAGTCGGCGATGAAGTTGAAGTTGCTTTACCA
>CAYPMT010000045.1:0-15265 GCA_964411875.1 uncultured Kangiellaceae bacterium | reverse complement strand
CTAATAAACTTCATCAAGTGATATCGTTCTACCATTTTCTTTAACAATACGCGCATGCTTTCGTTTTAACTCTCGCGGCTCTTTAACACCACAAGAATGAGCAATTACACCCACGGCATACATCATATTTTTAGCATAGTAAGCGACTCGTTCTGCTTTGTTTGTTACCACTAAGCCTCGTTGTAATTTTTCATTATGAGTCGCAATACCAGTAGGACAAGTATTTTTATTACATTGTAAGGATTGAATGCAACCCAGGGCAAACATAAAACCTCTGGCCGAATTACAAAAATCAGCACCGGCACATAAAGCCCAGGCAACATCAGCAGGATTAATTAATTTACCCGATGTAAATATTTTTATTCTTTGTCTTAATCCGTGTTTTTTAAGTGCATCAACTAACATAGGCAATGTTTCGCGAATAGTTAATCCCATATCATCCATTAACGTCATGGGTGCTGCACCTGTTCCACCATCAGCACTATCAATAGTGATAAAGTCCGGTGCTTTTTCAATACCCCTTGATAATATTTCTTGCATTAATTCTTCTAACCAATCAGGCGAACCAATGACTGTTTTAAAGCCAACCGGTTTACCCGTGACTTGTCGAATATGCTCGAGATAATCAAGCAATTCAGCATTTGAATTAATTTCCAAATGACGATTAGGACTAATCGAGTCTTTACCAATTTTTATACCGCGAATCTCGGCAATTTCTTCGGTAACTTTTTCACCTGGCAAAATTCCTCCTTTACCGGGTTTAGCTCCCTGAGCTAATTTAACTTCAAATAACCTCACTTGCTTATGAGCAGCAATCTCTTTAAGTTTTTTATCATCAAGATTACCACTTTCATCTCTCACACCATATTTAGCTGTGCCCATTTGAAAAATGATATCGGCTCCACCTTCTAGGTGATAAGGCGATAGTCCACCTTCACCCGTATTTAACCAGACACCTGCCTTAGCTGCTCCCTTTGATAAAGCTTGAACCGCAGGTTTAGATATAGAGCCAAAACTCATTGCTGAAATACCAAAAAAAGCGGTGGTTGTCCAAGGGTGACGGCAAAGCTCACCAACAGTAATTTTTTTTGCTGAAACCGCATCTTCATCTAGTGTTGGATAAGGACAATTAACAAAAAGAATATTACCGGTTTTTTTTATATCGCGAGAAGAACCAAAAGCAATAGTGTTATCAATATTTTTTGCAGCTCGATATACCCAACTACGTTGTGCTCGATTAAAAGGCATTTCTTCACGGTCCATCGCAAAAAAATACTGTCGAAAAAATTCACCCAAATGTTCAAACCAATAACGAAAACGACCAATAATGGGATAATTTCTTTTTATGGTTTGCTCAGTTTGATATTTATCCAAAAAATAAATAATCATTAAAACAAGTACAGCGATACCAATCGCTATAATAAAAAGTAATGCCGCCCACTGGAGAAGTGAGGAAAGCGTTGCTTGTGTGTCGCTAGATAACATAAAAATAACAATCTTTATTATTGAATAATATCCATCTCATTAATTAAATGAGTTGCACCATCAACATAAGCCATGACCCACAAAATATAACGGATATCAACATGAATAGAACGGTTTAACGAAGGCTCATAATCCCAATCGCCAATGATGCTTTCGTAAACACCATCAAAAACCAAACCCACTAATTCAGCTTTATCATTTAGCGTTGGCGAACCAGAATTTCCACCGGTTATATCTAAAGTGCCTAAATAATTAACTGGAACAGAATCAATTGTTTTATCGTACAGTCCAGCATACTTTTTATTTTTGATTAATTTTAATTGTTTTTCTGGCGCATTAAATGGAGTAACACCTGTATTTTTTTGTGTAATACCCTCTAAACGAGTAAACGGTACCGCATACAAACCATCTTTAGGCGAATAACCTTTCACATTACCATAAGTAATTCTTAAGGTACTATTGGCATCCGCATAAACAGGATGGTCTATCGATTGATTATAAGCAATTACGGCTTGCATATAGTTTGATCGCAACCGGTTAAACTCACCAGATAACTCTTCTTCATACTCTTCGATTTCTTTTCTTTCTGCAAAAGTTAACCCCGCTAATTGAATAAAAGGATCTTCGCTTGAAGTGAAATCTTGTAATGGCTTTTTCATCCAGTCAAGCCGAACAGATTCATCATGCAACGTCGTTTTTGTATACATTTCATTAAGTTTTTTTTGTAACCCTTGTTCACTAAAATCATTATTAAAAAATTCATCTAGCGACTTGATTCGTTTATCTTGACTTACTTTTCCATATTCAACTAACAAATACTTAAAAATTGCTTGATCAATTTTATTATCATAACGTCTACCTATCCTTTGCATACCTTGTTGAAAACTATTTAAGTCTCTTTCTTGATAGCCCTGCTTCCGATTAATATCATCCTTTTTCTTTTCAATAGCTAATCGATGCAGCTTGGTTGCAGCAGCATACATACTCGTATATCGCATAAAACTAAAAAAGTTATCTCGTTGAAAATTTTCATGCGAGCTATTCACTAACTTTTCTAAATCATTAATTGCCGAAGAAAACTTTTGCTCGCGTTCTTTAGATTGATTAACCCATTCTTTTAATGCTTTATTAAATGCATCTTTTCGATGTTGCGTTTTTCCTTTGTTATAGCTTTGAATCATACTGCCACGATTTTTTTCATAGTTTTCTAAACCTGCTAACAAGCTTTCATACTTTATTCTTCTACTGCTTCCTTGTTCAGAATTTTGCTTAATCACATTTATTAAGTCAGCCATAGTCTTTTTTGATAAAGGATAGGTATTATTAAAGGTGTTTTTAACTTCTGCTTCAGTTCTGTAGCGATTAGTTCGTCCCGGATAACCAACTACCATAATATAATCACCTTCAGCGACACTTTTAGGATTAACTTTTAAGTGATGTTGAGGTTGATAAGGAACATTTTCTTCATTGTAATCAGCAGGCTTGCCATCCTTACTAACATAGGCTCGATAAAAAGCATAATCACCCGTGTGTCTTGGCCATTGCCAATTATCAATTTCACCGCCATATTCACCAATACTTTGTGCTGGCGCATATACCAAACGAACATCTCGAATCATTAACTGTTTAAACAAATAATACTCAAGTCCACCGTGAAAATTGACTACAGAGCAACGATAGGCTTTATCAGATTCACAGTTTTTAACCAGTTTTTTGCTAGCCAGGTCAATTTTTTTATAGCGCTCAGCTCCTTTTATATTTTCTGAAATATCTTTTTTAATAATAGGTGTGACATCAACAATTTCTTCTGTCACATAAACTCTTTCTCCTGGAGAGGCGGGTAATTCCTTATCAAAACTTTTTGCCAAAAAGCCTTTTTCTATTAAGTTATTTCCTTTGCTTGAGTTATATTGAATCGAACCATGAGCACAGTGATGATTAGTAATAACCAAACCTTTGGTAGAAACAAATGATGCTGTGCAACCCCCTAAACTAACAATAGCTCCCATAGGAAAGCCAGTTAAATCAGTTAGGTTTTTTGGATCAAGATTGAGACCAGATTTGGTCAACTGCTTTGCAATGCTAGGAAGCTGATGAGGCTGCCACATTCCTTCATCCGCTAGACTATTAAATACACATAAAATTAATACCCATATTGTTATTTTTTTCATCTCTATCAATCCTATTTAAATATCAAACTTTTTTGGCAAGCATTAAGACCCAAAAGCTAACAGCTTTGGCTGACTTAATGCAAGCCATTTAAGTCAAAATGCTTGACTTCCTAAACATCCTATTTGAGACAAAATAAATATAACAATATTTAAGCCTTCTTAATGCTTATAATTTAAAGCGCACCTTGTACAAACTTATCAACAACAGAAGCTGGTATTGCATAACTTTGAGTGCGACTATAACGCGCAATATTGATACCCACAAAATGACCATTTATATCAAAAACACCGCCACCACAGTCACTTGGTTTTAATACCGCATCATGTGTAAATACTTTACTAAAACCATCTCTTCTCGTGCTTTTACCAAATTCAAGAGCATCTGCAATGTGGCTCATACCATCTTGCCTCTCACCTAGAGTTACTGAAATGTCCATATTCTCATTGCCTCGTTTTACTGAAATAACCACCTGGTCACCAGGCGCATAATATTTTAATAAGCTAATCAACTTTTCAGGTGAATTAACCACTTGATCGTTAATATCAATGATAATATCTTTTCTTTTCAACTTAGCTTCTCTGGCTGGTGTATTAGGAAAAACTCTTGCTATGATAACCTTGCCGTCTTTATCATCAGGCCTTATACCCAAGAAGCCTGAGCTTTGAGAAATAGGTGATTCAAAATTGACTGAACTAATCACACTCACCTTGCCTTCATCAGTTGGGTTAGGCGATAACAAGAAGCGACCTATCTTATTAAAATCTGTCGTTTGCTGATCGTAAGCTTGTAACTTAACACCACCTTGCAATCGCTGTGCTATTTTTAATAAAACTAAATCATTTTTTGGATCACGAGTAACAACCGTGGCTGAAACGGATTGACCATTATCAAGGGTCACTGAAACAACATCACCAACCATTGAGCTTTTACCAACGAGTAAACTGCTATTAGATGATTGGGTAATATCTAATAACGTCACAAGCGATGATCTATTTTCACCTCTAACATCACTTTTAATTAGTAAAACAGCATCATCTAACTGAGATTCTTGTTGAGAAAATTGACCAGAAAGATTATCAAAGCCAGCAATGGCTCTTACCGTCATTGCTGGTGGTGTTTCGATGTCTGCAACCCATTTTGGAATAGTTAGTGTAAACGTTTTAGTTCTCTCATCTCGTTTAACCATCACATTAACTGTTGGCTTTTTAAGGCGATAAGCCGCATAGATAATTCTATCGATCGCAAGAGAGTCTAATGATCTGTTACCGTCAGTCTGAATAATTCTATCACCTTTACGTAACCCGGCTTTAGCAGCTAACCCATTCTTATCGAGTTGAATTATTTCAACGCCTTTTTCTAACTCAGCTAAATACTCAGCGGCCTCTTTTCTAATTTCCTCAATACTCGGCATCTCCATTTCACCTTGTTCTGCTCCTGAACCCTCTTCTTCTGAACGTTCTTCTTCTGGCAACTCATCACTATTAAATTCTTCCTTTGCTAACAATGTCATTCCCAAATCAAAGCCTTTCTTAGGCAAATCTTTCACCTGATAAGTCTTGGATGTATTGTACTCAGTCCAATAACGTCGGAAACCATCAACGGGTACATCATAGTTTTGATTCATTTCAAAATTAATATGACTATGAAGAGCAATAACTCGACCATTAATATCAAACAATGGCCCACCTGAATCACCTGGCTCCATTAAGCAAGTAGACTGAATATAACCATAAGAATCACTAAATGGGTCCACGATGCGACCAAACCGAACAATAGCTCCACGGCCAGGATCACCATAACCACCCGCATAACTGATACTAATACAAGGCTCATCAACTTGTAGCGTTGATGACCAACCCATTTCAGCATAGGACCATTCACCTTCTTCAGTAATTTTGGCTAATGCACCATCAAAACCAAGAATTTGACCTAAGCCTTTCGCTTTTAAATGAGTTCCATCTGATAAAATTACTCGATACTTCGCATCAGGATTTATGGCATGAGCTACGGTTAAAATATGTCCCTCAGCACTCACAATGACGCCACTGAATACCGCTTCTGGGACTACTTTTCCATATTCTTCAATCACTGTTTCATCAATTAAGCCAACCGATGTGATATAGGCTTTACTAATCGCTTGCTGAAGATCAGATTGAAGCTGCTTAGCATCAAAAGCTTTATAATTAGCTTGATCAAAGTTTTTATTAGCGACACTTTGATTAGTGCAAGACGCTAAAACAATAACAGATAAGACAATATGGCTTAACTGCCTAAGTGAATTCTTTACCTTTAAAGGAAATTGAGAGATATGCATTCGCTTCATCCTATATTATATATACAAAGTAATTGGCGGGATTATACTTCAATATAGTCAGTTTCTACACTACTTGATATAAATTGTTACATTAAGGGTGGTTGAACTTAATTTTTATAACGATCTTTATAACGTTTATAAAGTTCCTGTTGCCGACCTTGTAATTGAATTTGTCGCCCTTGAAAAAAGTGCGCTCTAGATTAAAACTTTACAATTCAGCCATTTCAGATAAGGCTTCTTGTAATCGAGAAACACCAATAACTTGAATATCAGCTAAAGTTTTTTTAGGAAGATTTGCTTTGGCGACAATCGCTTTTTTAAATCCATGTTTTTTGGCTTCTTTAATCCTTTCTTGACCATTAGGCACTGGTCTAATTTCACCCGACAAACCAACTTCACCAAAAACAATTAAGTCTTGCGGCATTGTTTGATTACGTAAGCTCGATACAACCGCCAATAGCAATGCTAAATCTGCGCTGGTTTCCATAACTCTAACGCCACCAACCACATTTAAAAACACATCTTGATCATGACAAAAAACACCACCATGACGAGAAAGTACCGCTAACAACATAGCTAACCGGTTTTGATCAAGACCAACTGCAACTCGCCGAGGGTTAGCACCATGCGACTCATCGACTAATGCCTGAACTTCAACTAATAAAGGCCTTGAACCTTCCCAAGTGACAGTCACAATACTACCCGGCGCTTCTTGTTGATAACGCGAAAGAAATATTGCTGAAGGGTTTTGAATTTCTTTTAACCCTTCATCCGTCATAGCAAAAACCCCTAATTCATTTACTGCACCGAAACGGTTTTTCACAGCACGCAAAATCCGATAGCGGCCATCCCTTTCACCTTCAAAATAAAGTACGGCATCTACCATATGCTCGAGCACTCTCGGACCAGCAAGAGCACCATCCTTTGTGACATGACCAACAACGAATAAAGCGATACCTTTTTGTTTAGCAAAACGAACTAATTGAGCGGTACTTTCACGGACTTGAGCAACACCACCTGGCGCCGACTGTAATAATTCCGTATAAATGGTTTGAATTGAATCAATCACCATAACTTGAGGTGCTAACTTTTGCGCCGTAGCCACAATGGTTTCAACTTGTGTTTCAGTTAATAAATTTAAATTCTCTCCAGAAAAACCTAAACGTTTTGCTCGCATTGAAATTTGCTGGGCTGACTCTTCACCTGTAACATAAACAGCATTTAACGATTGGCTCAGTTGACACATTGATTGCAACAATATAGTTGACTTTCCAATCCCTGGATCACCACCAATCAACACAACTGAACCAGCGACCAAACCACCGCCGAGAACCCGGTCTAATTCTGACAAATAGGTCGGAAAGCGAGCCATTTCATCATGCTTTACTTCACTTAATTTTTGTAACTGACTTTCATTATTAGCATAACCAGCAAAGCGAGCATTACTTGAACTCTTTTTCACCTCGACATGCTCAACTAAACAATTCCATTGACCGCAATCACCACATTGACCGGACCACTTAGGCGATAAAGCGCCGCATTCATTACAGATGTATTGAGTTTTAACTTTTGACATAAAAAATAGGCTTATATAGAAATTATTCGATAAGGATATACCATTACACTATTTAAGTGCGAGCAATAATTTAAGTGTTAATAGTAATAATCATAAATTAATTTAATAGTTTTCATTATCACTGAGTGTTAAAATAACTATATTCACCTTTATCAATCAAGTTCACTATGTCAGATCAAGATAAGAAAAAATCACCAGGGATTTTCAGTATTCTACAAAGCGTTTTAGCTGCTATGTTTGGTGTACAAAGTGAGGAAAAAAGAGAAAAAGATTTTGAAGGTGGCAGTTTTGCTAGTTATATTTTTGTTGGCATCATTATGACAATAGTTTTTGTTTTATCCATCGTTTGGATTGCTAACTCTATTGTTGATGGCTCTGGTCAATAAAGTCCTAATAAATAGATACGCTTCTCCGATAAAGGCTTAGAAAAAAGCGGCTATCCAATAATACGATCATAAATAAAACTGAGCGAAATAATTTCTTATTTCACCCCAGAAAAGAAAAACCACCTCTAATGAGGATCATCTTGTTCCTCTAGCATCATGCCACCAATACCTGAATCAAAAGCTCCTTCACCTGAATCAGAAGCATCCAACTTAATCATTAATCTTAAATCATTCGGTGAATCAGCATGATGAAGCGCATCATCATAAGTAACTTCACCTGATTTAAATAGCTGAAAGAGACTTTGGTCAAATGTCTGCATACCTTGCTCATTCGACTTACTCATTAAACTTTTTAATAAGTGCAATTCACCTTTACGAATATGATCAGAAACCAAAGGTGTATTGATCATAATTTCAATCGCAGGTCGTCGACCTTTTCCATCGGGTGTAGGTATTAATTGTTGTGCGATGACGGCTCTAAGATTAAGCGACAAATCCATCAATATTTGGTTGTGCTGTTCTTTTGGGAAGAAATGTAAAATTCTATCAAGCGCTTGGTTGGCATTGTTAGCATGCAGTGTACACATAGCTAAATGCCCTGTTTCCGCAAAAGCAACTGCATAGTCCATCGTTTCAGCCGTTCTTACTTCACCAATCAAAATAACATCGGGCGCCTGACGTAATGTATTCTTTAACGCATTCTGAAATGACTCAGTATCAATACCAACCTCTCGCTGCGTAATAATACACTTGTCATGGTTATGGATAAATTCAATCGGATCTTCAATTGAAATAATATGCCCTGTGGTTGAGCGATTACGATATCCAATCATTGAGGCCAATGAAGTTGACTTACCCGTTCCTGTTGCACCAACAAAAACGATTAAACCACGCTTAGTTAATGACAATTTTTTTAGAATATTAGGTAAACGTAAATCTTCAATAGTTGGAATTTCAGTTTCAATTCGTCTTAAAACCATACCAATATGATTACGTTGCTGGAAAGCACTCACACGAAAACGCCCCACCCCTGCAGCACTAATTGCAAAGTTACACTCCCGAGTTTGGGCAAAATCTCGGCGCTGCTCCTCATTCATAACACTGAGAACAACTTCACGAGCTTTTTCAGGCGTTAACGCTCTTTGTGTAACAGGCATAACCTTGCCATGAATTTTAATACTTGGTGGAACACCAGCAGTAATAAAAAGGTCGGAAGCCTTTTTGGTGACCATTAATTTTAATAAACCTTCAAAATCCATCGTCTATTACTCCCCGAGTGATCAATACCAACAATTAATTATTACATTATCATTTATTATTAAAGCTGAAAACCTTATTGAAACTCTTCTTTGTTTTTAGCTTTATCTTTTGCATCTTGCTTACTAATTAGTCCTTTAGCTAATAGATCTTTTAAACATTGATCAAGTGTTTGCATACCAACACCTAAACCTGTTTGAATCGCGCTGTACATTTGTGCCACTTTATCCTCACGGATTAAGTTACGAATCGCCGGCGTACCTATCATAATTTCATGAGCAGCAACTCGACCGCCACCAACCTTTTTAAGTAGTGTTTGAGAAATAACCGCCATTAAAGACTCTGATAACATGGAACGTGTCATATCTTTTTCAGCTGCAGGGAAAACATCAACAATACGGTCAATGGTTTTTGCCGCTGATGACGTATGCAGAGTACCAAAAACTAAATGCCCCGTTTCTGCCGCGGTTAAAGCTAATCGAATTGTTTCTAAATCACGCATCTCACCAACTAGTACAATATCCGGATCTTCACGTAATGCAGAACGCAAGGCTTCGCTAAAGCCTAAAGTATCACGATGAACCTCACGCTGATTGATAAGGCAGCGCTTACTTTCATGCACAAACTCAATGGGATCCTCAATCGTCAACACATGCCCATAATGATTATCGTTAATGTAATCAATCATAGCTGCTAGGGTGGTACTTTTACCTGAACCTGTTGGTCCAGTCACTAAAACTAACCCCCGGGGATGCATACACATTTCTTTAAATGCTTGTGGTGCACCTAATTCTTCAAGGGTTAATACTTGCGAAGGAATTGTTCTAAAAACAGCAGCGGCACCACGATTCTGGTTAAAAGCATTAACCCTGAAACGGGCTATGCCAGGCAAAGCAAAAGAGAAATCTGTTTCAAAAAACTCTTCGAAGTCCTTTCGCTGTTTATCATTCATAATGTCATAAACTAAACTATGAACCATTTTATGATCCATCGGTGGGACATTGATACGACGAACATCACCATCCACCCGGATCATGGGCGGTAAACCAGCTGATAAATGCAAGTCAGATGCTTTATTCTTTACGCTAAAGGCAAGTAATTCTGTTATATCCATGAGATGGAATACCCCAACAATTCTTTTTATTCGATGCTAAAATACTAGCGGATTTTTCGGCTAATTTATACTTTGTTACTTTATTAGCTAATTTTATTACTTTATTAACTAGTTTTATTACTTTATTAACTAATAATATATAACTTAATTAATAAATTTCAGTAAAGTCATTTGATTCAACCACTAAAACTTAAAATTAAGTACTACTAATGACTATAGCAGATCAAATTCAACAAGTTCGCCTAAATATTCAACAACTTCAAGCTGAACAGCCACTGCAACCCTCTAATTTACAACACAATTCACAAGGTAAACTACGGCTTCTAGCAGTCAGTAAAACACATCCAGCCAGCCAAATACAAGAAGCCTATGAGAGCGGGATCACAGAATTCGGCGAAAGTTATCTACAAGAAGCCTTAAAAAAAATTCAATTCTGCCAAAATCTACCCATTACTTGGCACTTTATTGGTGCTTTGCAAAGTAATAAGACTCGTTTAATTGCAGAAAATTTCGATTGGGTACAAAGCGTGTGTAAAGAAAAACAGCTTATACGATTAAATGAGCAAAGACCTGAACAACTCAAACCTTTGCAAGTTTGTATCCAGGTTAACTTTTTTGGTGAAAATCAAAAAAGTGGTGCTAATCCTGATGATCTCGGTAAACTGTTTGAATTATCATCCAGCCTTTCTAACATTCAATTGCGCGGAATTATGGCCATTCCACCCAAACAAGATGATTTTAAACAACAATTGGAACAATTTAACCAAATTGCTCATTTGTACCAAAATCTAAAGAGAGCTCATTCCAAGATAGACACACTATCAATCGGTATGAGTGGCGATATGCGTGCAGCTATCTTGGCAGGCTCAACCCTATTAAGAATTGGTACGGCTATTTTTGGTCCTAGAGGTCAGAATCATGAACAATAAATATCACCCCACCTCGACCACTAAAATCGCTTTTATTGGTAGTGGTAATATGACAAAAGCAATTATTGGTGGGTTAGTAAGCAATAACTACAATCATAAAAATATTATTGCTAGCAACCCAACAAAAGCTAAGCTCAACCAATTAGCTGACAAATACGCTATACAAACCACTCAAGATAACTTGCAAGCCATTCAATTTGCCGATCTGGTGGTTTTTGCTGCCAAGCCACAAAAAATGCCTGAAATTCTGGCACAAATGACAAGCGGCGATCTTTCCAACAAACTGATTGTCTCCGTCGCTGCCGGTTTTAAAACTGATTCGATTAGTAAGCTACTCAACCAATCTCTGCCCATTATTAGAGCAATGCCCAACACTCCAGCATTAATTGGTGAAGGTGTCACCGGCTTGTTTGCCACACAACAGGTTTCAAATGAACAAAAACAACTTGCGGCAGCTATTTTTCAATCCATCGGTCAAACCGTTTGGATTGATAATGAATCAAATATGGATATTGTTACTGCCGTTGCTGGCAGTGGGCCGGCCTATTTTTTGTATATGATGCAAAGTATGCAAGAACAAGCCATTGAGTCTGGGCTAACTCAGCAACAAGCTTTTGAGCTGATTACTCAAACCGCTTATGGTACCGCTAAGCTTGCACAAAAAAGAAGTGAGCAATCACTTTTAGAATTACGTGAAGCAGTTACATCACCGGGCGGCACTACCGCTGCTGCGGTCGAGTCTCTGACCCAAGATGGTTTTACAGGTATTATTAAACAAGCGGTCACCGCTGCAATTAACCGTGGTAAAGCGCTAGGCAAAAACTCAAATTAATCAACCCTTTTGATAACAGAAATAAATAACGGATCAATAATATGACAATGAATCCATTTGCTGAATTAGTTTTATTAATTATTAAAATCTATGTTCATATGGTATTGCTAAGGTTCTTCCTGCAATATTTACGTGCTGACTTTTATAATCCTCTTTCGCAATTTGTGGTTAAAATAACCGACCCTTTTATCAGGCCGCTACGCAAAATTATTCCAGGTTTCGGTGGCATTGATTTTTCCTCTTTAGTGCTGGCATGGTTAGTTTATGTCATTGGAGGAATCGCGGTTGATCTACTCAATGGTAGTTTTAACGCTAATATTCTTAAAATATTAATCATACCAGTCCTTCAGGTCATTAATAGCTGCTTTGGTCTTTACATCTTTTTAATTTTTATCCGAGCCATCCTTAGCTGGTTTCAGATGGGCTATAACCCCATATTGATGGTCTTTGGCCAATTAACTGATCCACTTTTATCGAAATGTAGAAAGTTACTTCCGCCAATGAGTGGTTTTGACTTTTCGCCAATTGTCGCTTTAATTGGACTTTTCTTTGTTCAAAGCTTAATTAACTATTATATTTTTCCGCTAGTAGGAATGCTGATAACTTGATTTAATTGAGGCGTCAAATGAGAAATCAATTTCCCTGGCTAAAAGAGCGCACCTCTAACTGGTTAAATTTTTTTGAACAGTCTGCTTATCCAAACGTTTTTGGCTTAGGGCAATTCGTTTTATTATTAACGTTATCACCCTTTATTTTTGATTTATCACTCTATAGTTTCGGTGAAACAAAGCAAGTTCCTTCCCATTATGAATTTCCTGCTGATCGTTTTGAATCACTCCCCTCTTTGCTGGCAGAAGATGCAAAAAAATCAAACAACAAACCACCCTCACCAAGTTATAAACATCTCAACTCTTACCAGAAAAAACAACTTTATACTTGTAACCACTACCCATTACACCAGCTGTTTTACGCTAATTATTGCAATAACCTTAGGAAGAAACACAGTCAACTCAATCGCGATAATCAAAGAAAAAAGAATGCTTATCAAAAAAAATTAAACGCTTATAACGCATTTACTGCTGATAGAAACAAGCAGATTAAAAAAGTTAAGCAACAATACAATCAATTTGATAAGGATGCACCAAAGCCAGCGTTGATTTCTGAATCAATCGAAATCAAACAATATTCAAATAACTCTATGCGCGGTTTAATCAATAAAGAACTAACCAGTAACGACTGGCAAAAAATCACCCTACCTTTATGGCTGCTTGGTGCACTTTTAATCTTTCCGGCAGTCGTATTTTGTATAAAGCGCCGTTTCTGGGGGTTATTAACTTTAGGTTTATTAGTACCCACTTTAAATTACTGTTTCGCTATTCCATCAATTCTATTTGGTCTAGAGTCAATCGCTCATTGGAAAATAGTTTCAACACTATTTCCTCAAGCTGGTTTCCTTTGGTTTGCATTAAGAGGAAAGATCCGCTCCAAATCATACACCTACTTTTTATTATTGCTACTGCTTCTCAGTTTATTCGCCAGTCTGACTAACAGCGATGCAAGCTTTAGTTTTATGCAAGCACTCCTACCTCTATTGGTTTTTATTACTGCGTCATCTATTGTCCGGCTATTAGTTAAGATTATTAAACATAATCGTTATTGGTTCAAAAATCTTGGCTGGAAAAAAAGTATCCAGACTATCATAAGGTCAATTTTACTTTGGCTTCCATTAGGTTTGCTTGCAACGCCTTTCTTTTATATGACCGAAATTGTTATTCCTAAGCATTTAGTTAATCATCTCTACGCTAATAATCTACTCGTATTTAATCATCAGCATGACATCCTTGATAATGCTTTACAATCTACTGCGGTTCAAACCGATGACGCCATGTATAACTGGTATTTAATCACACAAGGTGTCAAAAAAGATATTCATCGAGAAACCACAAAACTAGAAGAAATAGACCTAAAAAAAAGTATCGCTAAAAATTTTGATGAGGTTTTTCCTAAAGAATTAGAATTTGATGAATACACTTCCGATGCTGGTTTCATAAAAAAAGGCATAGTAGAGCTTAGCGTCGGTGCTTCTCAGGCGACAACCAATCAAGCTTATAAAAAACTACGCAGCAAAATAAGAAAGCAGCTATTACAAATAGTCGTCAATCATGATACTGACTTTAAAGACGCCGTTAAAAATACTAAGAGTAAAACACTCTCATCTATTGATGAGCTCTATGCTAAGGGACAAGATGCGCTGCTTGAAACAAACGATGCAACACAAACTTCATTGTGGTGGACAATCAACTATGCTATTGCTGCTCACCAGTTAACCATTTTATTATTTATTTTCTTTTGTATTAAAAGTTTAATGTATGTATTTTCTCGAGTGAGCTTTAGCAAAGAATCAAATGCTTTTATTACATTAGGACAATTACCAAAAGAAGCAGATAATCATCCATTGGCAACCAAGTCTCAAATCAAACCAACTGGCTTACAATACTTAATTGATCCAGAGAAAGAAGAAACCTTTTACATTTCACGCCGCTTTCAATGTCGTGGCAAAGCGCCTAAATATACAATTCCACAACCTTTCCATGTACCTATTGCTCGATTATTTAATAGCGCCTACTCAATGAATAAAGTCGTTATGCATAAAGGTAATGACAAAGTCAGCTGTAGCGCATCGCAAGGGATCGAGTTTTTTGAGTGGACCTTGAATGATGGTGAATCGATTATTTTCGACTTTCACAATTTTGTTGGAATGTCAGATAGCATCAAAGTATCGACGTTGATTAGCACACGAATTTCATCGCTACTAATTGGGAAAATGATTTACTCTCAAGCTACAGGGCCAGGCAAACTAATTCTAATGGCAAAAGGGCGAGCAGAAATTACTGACTCTATAGCCAATGGTGGTAGCTTACCTGCCGAACGCATCATCGCGATGCAAACTAACACGCGATTAGAAATCGATAGCGAAATCGATTTAGTCAATATCTACTTAAGCACAGCCTATGTTAGACCAGCTGGTGGCGGACAAGCCATCATCGACGTCGATAGCCAGCGTGGCACTAAAACAGGATTAGGAAGCTTTCTAAAACGATTTATCTTTCCTGGTTAATATACCAGCCTATTCTATTCTATTCGAATCGGTCTCGCCATAGTGAGCATCCCATGGGAAAAAGGTGACATCCTCTACATCG
>CAYPMT010000044.1:0-17332 GCA_964411875.1 uncultured Kangiellaceae bacterium | reverse complement strand
AGTGCTGAAAACATAGTTGGCACTTGACTAATTTCACCTCGAAACGTTTCTAGTGCTTGTTCTATTTGCTCATTAGTCACATCGACCAAGTTTTCTTCAACAACTTCCCCAGTTGAGTCTGATGTATCAGTTCGAATACCAAGTTTGGCAGTGACTCGATAACCTTTGTCGGAGTTTAATAAAAAGTGTGAAAACTTTGTCGCTTCACCAAAACAAATGGGTAACATGCCAGTTGCAATGGGATCAAGTGCACCAGTATGCCCGGCTTTAGCCGCTTGATACAAACGTTTTACTTCTTGTAATGCGTGATTCGAACTGAGACCATGGGATTTGTTCAGTAATAAAATCCCATTTAGATTGCGACCTTTTCTACGACGTCTTGACATAAATTAAAATAATAAATGAAAAATTTAAAGATTATTAACTTTCAGGTGAGTCAGAATCAGAAACATCTGCACTGGAAGAGTCATCCTTATCTCTCGCTTGACGAATTAACGCTGACAACTCACTCCCTCGTGCAATAGATACATCAAAGGCAAACTTAATCGTCGGTATGGTTCGCATTTTAACTCGCTTACCAATTAAGTTTCGGATAAAACCCGTGGTTTGATTTAATATATCGAGTGCTTGTTGAATTGACTCTTCATCATCTGGAATCCCCATAAAAGTCACATAAGCTGTGGCATGATAGAGATCACGAGAAATATCAACAGCAGAAACAGTAACCATACCAACACGCGGATCTTTAATATCCATTTGAATAATTTGAGCAAGCTCACGTTGTAATTGCTCAGCGACTCGGTCGGTACGTTTAAATTCTCTTGCCATATTTTATTCCAAAAAATTTAATTCTAACAAAACCACTTAAAATAACTTTACCCAACAGACAAAAAACAGGCTAACGCCTGTTTTTTATTAGGGACAATTAATCAATTAAAATTATATGGTTCTAGCAACCTCAATAATTTCAAAGACTTCAATTTGGTCGCCAACTTTAACATCATTATAATTTTTAACACCGATACCACACTCCATGCCATTACGCACTTCGTTAGCATCATCTTTAAAGCGACGTAAGGATTCTAATTCGCCTTCATAAATAACCACGTTATCACGTAAAACACGAATAGGGTTATTGCGTTTGACAATCCCTTCTATCACCATACAACCAGCAATCGCACCCAGTTTTGGTGATTTAAAGACATCACGTACTTCAGCCAAACCAATAATCTGTTGTTTCTTCTCAGGAGAAAGCATACCGGACATAGCCGCTTTAACTTCATCAATCACATCATAAATAACGCTGTAATAACGGAGGTCTACGCCTTCTTTATCGATAACTTTTCGTGCGCTTGCATCAGCACGAACGTTAAACCCTACCACTATTGCACTCGATGCAGCCGCTAATGTTGCATCGGTTTCAGTAATTGCACCAACACTTGAAGTAATGACATTAACTTCAATTTCATCTGTGGCTAATTCTAACAATGAATTTTGTAATGCTTCAGCAGAACCTTGTACATCTGATTTAACAATAACATTAAGCGTTTGCTTATCACCAGCTTCCATATTGGAGAACATATTTTCCAATTTGGCCTTCTGCTGTTTAGCCATTTGTACTTCTTTGTATTTACCTTGTCTAAAATTGGCAACTTCACGTGCTTTACGCTCATCGCCTACAACAGAAATTTCATCACCAGCTTCGGGCACACCTGATAAACCTAATACCTCAACAGGAATAGAAGGCCCTGCACTTTTAGTCGACTTACCATCTTCATCATTAAGTGCTTTAACACGACCATAGTGAAAGCCTGCCAATAAAATATCACCAACTTTCAACTCACCAGATTGAATAAGTACTGATGCAACTGTACCTCGACCTTTATCAAGACGCGCTTCAATCACAATACCTTTAGCTGGCCCCGTTGAAATTGCTTTTAATTCTTGTAACTCAGCAAGCAACGAAATATTTTCAAGTAATGCTTCTACACCTTCACCTGTCACTGCAGACACATGTACGAAAGGCGTATCGCCACCCCAGTCTTCAGGAATCACATCATGCTGAGATAATTCATTTTTTACACGATCAGGATCGGCTTGTTCTTTATCAATTTTATTCACCGCAATAATTAGTTGAACGCCAGCCGCTTTAGCATGCTGAATCGCTTCAACCGTTTGTGGCATAACACCATCATCAGCTGCAACCACTAAAACAACAATGTCCGTTGCATTAGCACCACGTGCTCGCATCGAAGTAAATGCGGCATGGCCAGGGGTATCTAGAAAAGTAATCATACCTCTATCGGTATTAACATGATAAGCGCCAATATGTTGAGTAATACCACCCGCTTCACCATCAGCAACTTTACTTTCACGAATATAATCTAGCAAAGAAGTTTTACCGTGATCAACATGCCCCATAATGGTAACCACCGGTGCACGTTGCCCTTCTTCACCAGAGTTAATATTGGCTTCAAGCAATTCAATTTCGGCAGCATTTTCTGCTCTTAAATTAACTTCAAAACCCATTTCTTCAGCGACTAATTGGGCTGTTTCTTGATCAATTGTTTGATTAATCGTAACCATGCTTCCCATGCCCATTAAAGTTTTAACAATCGCTGTTCCCTTAATCGACATTTTCTGAGCTAAATCACCAACCGTAATTGATTCAGGAATATCTATAGGTTGTTTGGCAACCGGTGAAGTTGGTTTAGTAAAACCATGTTTCATAGATGCCGGCGCAACCACTTTCCTCTGCTCGTCAGCTAACGTTCTCTCACCTTGCTTACGGCGAACTGGACGACGAAAATCAGACAGCATATCAATAGCTGGCATACCGTTACTATCTTTTTCAGTTTTACGCTTTTTACGTTTCTTTCTGCTACGATCTTTTTCATCAGGCTTATCATCAACTGTGCCAACTCGACCAACAAACTTTTTACCATCCTCTTGAGCCGCTACTTTTTTAGCCTTCTCTTCTGCTTCTTGCTTAGCTTTCGCTTCTTGGACTAATCGTTCAGCAATAGCTTTAGTTTCAGCAGTGACAATTTCTTCAGCGAGCATGGATGCTTCTGCCTGTGCTTGCTGTTTAATTTTTGCGATTGCTTCAGCTTCAGCCCGAAGTTGTAATTCTTCTGGCGAAATATCTTCTATAGGTGTTTCTTCTGCTGTTACCTCAGCTTCTATAACTTCTGGCTCTTCAACAGCATCAGCATCTGATTCAGCTCTTTTAACATAAGTTCTTTTCTTACGAACTTCAACATTAACTGTTTTAGACTTTCCACCTGAACTCGACATTTTAAGCGAGCTTTTAGTTGTTCGATTAAGGGTGATTTTTTTCGGGGCTGAACTACCTTGATCACCATGATTTTTTTTAAGATGAGCTAATAATATTTTTTTTTGCTCATCAGAAACAACATCGTCGGCACCTGACAACTTAACGCCGGCTTCAGCCATTTGTTCTAATAGCTTATCAACTGGTGTTCCAACAATTTTGGCTAACTTTTCAACTGTCACTTCTGACATAAAGTACCCCCGATAACAAAACTTTTATTTCAAGCTGCCCTTACTTCAAGCAACTCTTATTTATTCAGCCAGTCGACTCTAACTCAACCAAACCATATACTCAGCAAACGTTTATTTGACAAGCATTTATTCTTCAACAAACCAAGGTGCCCGAGCAGTCATAATTAACTCTGCAGCCCTTTTTTCATCTAATTCATCAATATCTATTAATTCATCAACTGATTGCTCAGCTAAATCTTCCATAGTAATAATGCCACGGCTTGATAAAACAAAAGCTAAGTGACGGTCCATGCCTTCCATATTAAGCAAATCTTCTGCCGGCTCGTTGCCTTCAAGCTTTTCTTCTGAAGCAATCGCTTTAGTTAAGAGTGCATCTTTAGCGCGTGCTTTTAGTGCATCAATTAAATCTTCATCAAAACCTTCAATGTCCAACATTTCAGACTGCGGTACATAAGCAACTTCTTCTACTGTTGTAAAACCTTCTTGGGCCAAAACTTCAGCAAGTTCTTCATCAACATCAAGCTCTTCAATAAACAACTCAACTAAGCTTTTGCTTTCTTCTTTGCTCTTATTCTCAGCATCTTCTAAAGTCATTACATTCAATGTCCAGCCAGTTAACTGACTTGCTAAACGAACATTTTGACCATTGCGTCCAATCGCCTGTGCTAACTGGTCTTCGTTTACCGCAATATCCATGGTGTTTTTATCTTCTTCAACAATAATCGAAGCAACTTCAGCCGGAGCCATAGCATTAATCACAAACTGAGCGGGATTATCATCAAATAAAACAATATCAATACGCTCACCAGCCAATTCACCTGAAACTGCTTGGACACGTGAGCCTCGCATACCAACACAAGCACCAACCGGATCAATACGTTTATCGTTAGTCTTTACCGCTATCTTAGCGCGTGAGCCAGGATCACGAGCCGCACCTTTAATTTCAATCACTTCTTCAGCAATTTCAGGCACTTCAATACGAAATAATTCAACCAGCATTTCTGGTTTAGCACGGCTTACAAATAACTGAGGGCCTCTCACTTCAGGATTAATGGCATACAACAAGCCTCTTACTCTATCACCTGATCTCACCGTCTCTCGAGACATCATTTCATCTTTAGGAATAATAGCTTCAGCATTATTACCTAAGTCCAAAATCACTGAATCACGATTAGACTTTTTAACTACACCCGTGATAAGTTCGCCAACTCTTGACTCAAAGGCTTCTAATACTTTAGCTCGCTCGGCTTCACGTACTTTTTGTACGATAACTTGTTTAGCCGTTTGCGCAGCAATTCGCCCAAAAGCAATTGACTCAATTTGTTCTTCAACATATTCGCCTGCTTTAATTTCTGGGCTATCAAGTTGTGCCGCTTCTAAGCTGATTTCAGACAAAGGGTTTTCTAAAAAACCTTCTTCTGGCTCGACAATTAACCAACGACGAAAAGTATCGTAGTCACCTGTCTCGCGGTCAATAGCAACACGAATCTCAACATCACTACCGTGACGCTTTTTCGTTGCTGTGGCTATTGCCACTTCAATTGCTTCAAAAATAACATCTTTATCGACTTCTTTTTCATTAGAAACCGCTTCAACTACTAATAAAATCTCTTTACTGTTCATAACATTAATCAGCCTCAATATAAAACCGAATTCAAATTTTAAAAAACTCTATCTTGTTAACCAATATTTTAAATCTATAACACGACTACAAAACATTACTACAACTACTAAAAATTACTAAAAATTACTAAAAATTACTAAAAATACAAAACACTGCTACAAAATAAAACATTAACAAAACTTACTTATTTTGACTAAGTAACTTATCAAAATTAGCTTCTACATTAGCCTTATCAATATCTGAAAAATTTAATAAATACTCTTGCCCATCAACTACTAATGTAACTTGTTCATCTTGAGCTTTTTTTAACTCACCTTTAAATTTACGTCGACCATCAATACCAACATGGCACCTTAAATCAATCGTCTCACCAACCACCGTTTGAAAATGCGCCATGCTAAACAAGGGTCTATTAACACCTGGTGACGACACTTCTAGCGTATAAGCCGACTTTATTGGGTCTTCTACTTCAAGGATCCCACTTGCTTGATGGCTAACACTGGCACAGTCATCAACGTTAATTCCATTTTCGTGATCAATATAAATTCGTAAAACCGAATGTTTACCCTGACCAATATACTCAACGCCTACCAACTCATAACCCAGAGCTTCTACTGAAGGACGTAACATTTGTGTCAATTCATTCAATTTTGACATATTGCAATTTATCTCAATTCCTCTTAGCAACAAGACTTTAATCAAAGCTATCATTTAATCAAAAGGTATAAAAAATGGGCACTTTAGAGGCCCATTTAATACGTCAACTAATACCACTTACAAGGATATTAAAGACGACTTTGAAAATGACTTAGATTACGTAAGCTTATGATTTTCAAATGAAAAAGCCCCAACTTGGGGCTTCTTAGTCAAAATAAGAATGTCATAGCGCTAAGCTCTTAACTAACCTAACTTGTGCGTTACTATCCAGTAGTTTAACCTAAATTTAGTAGCCTAATCATTGACTTAAGCTAGCTTAAACATCTACTGAAGGGAGCCCACACATCAAAAGTGCGGCAATTATAGCAGTAGTATCAGACGCTATTCAATGGAAAAACCAATATTCTATTCGCTAAGCCAAAATAGTGGCTAACTAACACTACTCAACATAGCTATTCGAATCAAATCAAAATTTTAACTCGCTTAACAATTAAGCATTTATTCCACTTTGACGCCACTCAAATGGCAGCAGTATTTTCACATTGAAACAAGTTAAAACTATCGCTGATTTGTCACACTAACTGATGTTATAATCCGCGCCTTTCGTAAAAAAGCATTAATTAACTTAAAACAAATTATGACTGATTTTGCTGTAGGTCAGCGCTGGTTAAGCGAAAATGAAACTGAATTAGGGCTCGGAATCATCCAATCGATTGATCATCGCTTAGTCACTATTTATTTCCCGGCGAACGAAGACCAACGAACCTATGCCAGGGACAATGCCCCCTTATCTAGAATTACCTATGAGTGTGGTGAACAAATAGAAACTCTTGATGGCCAATTGTTAACCGTTGATCACATTGAGCTTTTTAATGACATTCTCGTCTATATGGCTAAAGCATCACCAGAAGATGATGTCATGCCGGTTCCTGAAACACAACTCAATCATTTTATGCAGTTGAACCAAGCCTCTGATCGTTTGTTTGCCGGTCAAATTGATTCGCCAGATTGGTTTGAGCTTCGCTATGCAGCCATGCAAGCAAGACAACAACAGGAAGCCTGTCTAATAACTGGGTTGCAAGGCCCTCGAATTGATTTACTTGGTCATCAACTTTACATTGCCTCAGAAGTTGGTAACCGACATGCTCCGAGGGTTTTACTAGCTGATGAAGTCGGCTTAGGCAAAACCATTGAAGCTGGCATGATTATTCATCAACAGCTTTTGAGTCATCGAGCTTTTCGCGTATTAATTACAGTGCCACAGTCTTTAGTTAACCAATGGTTTATCGAAATGATCCGCCGCTTTAACTTGCACTTTAGTATCTTTGATAAAGAACGTGTTGAAAGCCTGACGGACCTTGATGATATTGATTTTGATAATAGCTTTATCGAGCATGATGAAATAGAAATTGAAAACCCTTTTTTATCAGAACAATTGATTCTATGTAGTCATGAATTTTTAACTCAATGCAACTTAAAGCAATTAATTGACGGCGAATGGGATCTATTGGTGGTTGATGAAGCTCATCATTTAGAATGGTCGCCCAATCAAGCGAGTGAAACTTATCAACGAGTAGAAACTATTAGTCAACAAGTACCGGGATTACTCTTATTATCAGCAACACCAGAGCAATTAGGTCAAGAAAGCCATTTTGCTCGATTAAGATTACTCGACCCAGCACGTTTCCATAACCTGCAAGCATTCTTAAAGGAGCAAGAAGCTTATCAGCCAATTGCTGATTTAATTAAGCAATTAATCGAATCCTCCATTTGGAAAGATTCACTAAAAAGTCAGATTGCTAATTACATTGATGATATTGAGATTTGTGAATCAAATCGAAAAAGTATTATTAAAGAACTATTAGATCGGAACGGCACCGGACGCGTAGTTTATCGCAACACTCGTCAAGCCATTAAGGGATTTCCTAATAGAAAACTCACTGCTCATCCCGTTGACTATTGTGAGCAATATGAATTTGATATGCATGATGACTTAACTCAAACCATTGAAGGTTTTCTTTGTCCTGAAAAATACTTTAGTGATGATAGTTGGGTTAAATTTGATAGTCGTGTTATCTGGTTAAGTAGCTTCTTAAAACAAAACCGAGACAAAAAAGTTTTAATTATTTGTGCTGATAAAAATACGGCTATGGCACTTGATGCCCATTGTCGATTTAAACTAGGCATTAATTCCTCTGCTTTTCATGAAGATTTAGACTTAATTAGTCGCGATCGTGCTGCCGCTCATTTTGCTGATAAAGAAGATGGTGCTCAAGCTCTATTTTGTTCAGAAATTGGCAGTGAAGGAAGAAATTTTCAATTTAGTCATCAACTGGTATTAATGGATTTGCCCATTAACCCAGACTTATTAGAACAACGCATTGGCCGACTTGATAGAATTGGTCAAACTGAAGACATTCAAATCCATGTCCCTTTTATGCAAACAAGTCCACAAGAAGTTATTTTTAATTGGTACCACATGGGTATGAATGCTTTTGAAAAACCTAATGCCTCAGGCCATGCTATCTATCAACAAACTCAAGCTCAACTGTTTGATGCTTTAATTGATTATAAAGATTTAGACCAACAAAAAAGCTTAATTGATACCACTCAAAAAATTGCTCAAGAAATTAATCAAAAAGTTCAACAGGCCAAAGATGAGCTATTGGCTTACGCTTCTTATGATTCAGAAATTGCCGAGAAATTAATCACAACGGTTTCCGAAAGAGATCAAAAAACACCCAATAAATTTATGCAACGGTGTTGGGACAAGTTTGGGGTTAAAGTTGATGACCATTCAGACGATACTTATATCATCGAGCCGGGTGACCACATGTATATTGGTTCATTTCCTAGCTTACCTGAGGATGGTATTACCGTTACTTATGGCCGTAACAAAGCACTGTCTAGAGACGACATGCAATTTTTAACCTGGGAACATCCAATGGTTAGAGGTGTTATCGATTTGATTTTATCGGAAGACAAAGGTAATTCTTCTGTTTGTATTTTAAAAAATAAAGCCATACCAGCTGGTACGCTGCTAATGGAAGTCCTTTATCAAATCGAGTGCACTGCTCCTAAATATCTACAAGCTCAGCGCTTTTTACCTTACCAAACCACCCGCTTTTTAGTCGATAAACAAGGTAATGATTTGGCCAATAAAGTTAGCCACACACAGCTCTCCCAACAGTGTCAAAAGATTCCTAAACATCACTCTCGTCAGGTGATTAAAAGTGAGTCAAAAATATTTCGCTCTATGTTGGCTGAAGCTAATCAAATGGCTCAATCTCAATCAGAAGAGTTATTGGGCTCTCTAGTTTCTGATATGAAGCAATATCAAACAGAAGAGTTAAACCGGTTAATCTCGTTACAGAAAAAGAACCCTAATATTCGTGAACAAGAGATTGAATTTGTAAAAAACCAAACTGAATTATTGGCAAACCATTTAGGCAACTCTAAAGTACAATTGGCTGCGATAAGGCTGATTGTTGCTGTTTAGATGATTATTAGGATTGAGTTTGTTATCATTCAGTTTCTTATTTAAACCCTTTAAACACTTTATTAAACCCTGCTAAAAGAGACTATTAAAATGAACCTAGCCGATAAAGTATTAGCTGTTAATGATAATCTTCCCATTCGTACTAACCAGCCTGTACACAGCGGCAAAGTTCGTAGTGTTTATTGGCTAAGCCAAGAAGACAGTCAGCGACTGATTCAAGAACATAACTATTCTGTGGCTGCTGATGCACCACTAGCTATTATGGTCATTAGTGATCGGATTTCTGCCTTCGATTGTATTTGGCATGGTGAAGGTAATATGAATGGTGTTCCAGGAAAAGGTGCAGCACTTAATGCTATTTCCAATCATTGGTTTGGTTTGTTCCGTGAAAATGGTTTAGCTGATAGCCATATTCTCGATATCCCTCACCCTTTTGTTTGGATTGTTCAAAAAGCCAGACCGGTTATGATTGAGGCTATCGCGCGCCAGTATATTACCGGCTCTATGTGGCGAGCTTATGATAAAGGTGAAAGAGAGTTTTGTGGTATTAATATTGCCAATGATTTACAAAAAGATCAAAAACTGCCAGAGCTTTTAATTACACCATCAACCAAAGGAATTTTAGAGAATATTCCAGGGGTTCCTGCACAAGATGACGTAAATATCACTCGTCAAAACATTCAAGATAATTTTCAAGCCTTCAACTTTAAAAGTCTAGAAGATATCAACTTATACGAAAAACTATTAAACGAAGGTTTTAACTTAATTAGTAATGAGTTAGGCAAGCTTGACCAAATTTTTGTTGATACAAAATTTGAGTTTGGTTATGTCACCGATAAAAATGGTAACGAAAAGCTCATTTATATGGATGAAGTTGGCACGCCTGATTCATCAAGAATTTGGGATGGCCCTTCACATCGTGAAGGAAAGATTATTGAAAAGTCAAAAGAAGATTTCCGTCAGCGCTTATTAAACCATTTTCCTGATCCTGATATCTTACTCAACAAAAACCGTATGCAAGAAAGAGCTTTACTAGCAAAAGATAATGCTTTACCAGAATCAATACTCATGGATGTTTCTAAAACTTATACTGATATTGCTGAAAAAATTACTGGCAAAAAAATCACTCTATCAGAAAACCCTAAAGAAGAAATCATTCAAGTGCTAAGCGAAAAATATCAGTTGATTGATTAGTTTATTGTTAGTCGTCTATACTTGAGGCAATGCTCTAAATCATTGCCTCTTTCTAATCTATCTTTTCTTCTTAAAATTCTCTCGTTAAAAATAAAAAAGTACACTTCTCGCGACTCATAAATAGGTGTTTTAGTCACAAAGTATTTAAGTCTTTTTGATATTTGATCTCAAGATTAAACATGCTAGTATGCTGGCAATAGCTTAAATAACACTCAATAGAAATATTTATTTGCTATATCTCAAGCTTACAATTAACTTGTTATTAATCAACATATTATTAAGGGGTACATTATGGATCTACTAAAAATTGGTACAGAATTATTTATGAAAAAGCTCGGCTCTCAAGGTGGTCTTGACAACAATAATGTTATGTCTGCTTTAGGTAAGTTATTACCAACTGGTGATAATGGTGATCTTGATATTGGTTCACTACTCGGTATGGTTAAAGGCGGCGGTCTAGCTTCACTTGCTTCATCTTGGTTAGGTAATGGTGCTAACGAAGGTATTTCTGCTAACCAAATCATGTCACTACTTGGCGAAAATAAAGTTAGCGATTTTGCTTCATCATTAAATTTAAATAAAGATACTGCTGCCGAAGGCTTGTCGGATATGATTCCTAATTTAATTGATAAAAACAGCGAAGGCGGCAATTTACTTGGAAATATTGCCTCAAGTGTTCTAGGTAAATTATTTTAGTCTTCATTCAATTATTTATGTGATTGCCAAGGTAAAAATCATTTTTATCTTGGCACTTTATTAATGCTATTGATTGGAACATACATTATAAATAGTGTATATTCGTTGCTAGTAACTAGATACTAATAAGTCAGTCAATAAAGTTACTATATCTTAAAACAATAATTTCTAAGAGGATTATATTATGGGTATGATGAGTGAGTTTAAAACATTTGCAATGAAAGGCAATGTTGTTGACATGGCTGTTGGTATTATCATTGGTGGCGCTTTCGGAAAAATCGTTAGCTCTTTTGTTAATGATGTATTAATGCCTCCAATAGGTATGCTAATGGGTGGGGTAGACTTTAAAGATTTATCGTATACGATACAAGAAGCGGTTGGTGAACAAGCTGCTGTCACTATTAATTATGGTAATTTTATTCAAACTGCTATTGACTTCATTATCATCGCTTTTGCAATTTTTATGATGATCAAAGGCATGAATAATATGAAGAAGAAAGAAGAAGAAGCGCCAGCAGAGCCACCTAAACCATCTAACGAAGAAGTATTGTTAAGTGAAATTCGTGACCTACTTAATAAAAATTAATAGCTAATTTTTATTAGTAAAGCAAAGCCCGCATCGCGGGCTTTTTTTATGTTAAGTGCTCAAGAAAAATAAGAATTTACTTTCATAAATAACGTCCTCCATCACATCACCTATATGAAACAACATAAGTCTTTAAGCTATTATCCCTTAGATTAAAACTTCAGAAATAAAGACATCGAATCACTAAGCCTTTAATCAAAATATAGTTGAAATGCATATGGTCAAAATGATAATAAAGTCTATTACTAGCGTGGTCATAAAAACAATTAATTTTCAGAAAGAATATTTATATCTGTAAAAAATTATTATTTAAGTAAAGTTTAACCTTTATTGAAAAAAATATTATTTGTTTGCAAAGTGACTTAGTCAGTAGAGTGAGTTTGGAACAGTAAAAGATAGGACTAGCACTGAGTAGCAAGGCCAAACACTTCAACTAAGCTATTCATAAAACTCTAATAGTAAGAATCAAAAGCTTAGTTGAGTGTCTCTATTTTACTTAATATGATTTTCTAAATGTAAAAAAAGCTGGATCGAAATAAATCGACCCAGCTATTAGCTATTAGAAAACTAATTTAGTTTCTTATAATTTAACGCCTAATGAACGAATAGTTTCCATAGTTAACTTACCTCTTGGTAATTTATTCGCTGCTTGATATGAATTAACAGCTCTCATAGTGTCTCCACCAAGAATTCCATCAATAGTGCCAGGATTATGACCCTTTGCTAACAAAGCTTTTTGAATTCTAACAACAACATCGCCTGTTGTATTAGTTTCACATAAAATTGTTCTCCACTCTAAAGACGATGGCGTCACTAATTTTCTTTTAGTGATAGTCTTATACTCAGCAGGAATCTCAATTTTTCTTTGATCGGCTGGCTTAACTAGGGTTCTAACTTTAACCGTTTTATATTGAGCTGGAATTTCAATTCGCTTAGTTGTTGCTGGCTGATCAATAACTTTACGTGTAACAGTTTTGTATTTTTCAGGAATATCGATCTGTTTAGTTGTTGCTTGTGTTTTAACAACTTTGCGAGTAACCGTTTTGTATTCATCTGGCACTTCAACTAAACACATAATTTCACCAGTTGTATTATCAGTTTTCTGAATTGGTCCAGTACCTTTTTTCCAAATGGTATAAGCAGGACGAACTAAAACACGCTCAGAAACCGTTTCATAAGTTGCAGGAACTTCAACCAATTTAGTTGATCCTTCAGAAACCAGTACTTTCTCTGTAACCGTTTTATAGGTTGCAGGAACTACTTGCAATTTATAAGAAGCTTCTTGAGAAACGATTTGCTTTTTCACCATGTCATATTGTGCTTGGCTAGTTTCTATACGGTAAGAAGCGGCTTTTGATAAAACATCTTCTGATAAGGTTTCATATTTAGCTGGAGTTAAAACTCTTGCATAGCACTCACCAGGTTTAGGATTTGGTGGTAACGTTGAGCTACTACCCATTGAGCTAATAGGAGCTCTTGTAGTACTTGCACTTGAATCTTCCAACGTAGAGATTTGGTTTCTTAGCACCTGAATTTCTTGATCTTTTGTTTGACTTAAAACAGAGTTCTCTTCTTGAAGACGAGCAATTTCGCTCTTCATTGATTGAGTATCAGTTAAATCGACAGTGCTTGTTTTTGAATTAGTGCTACTACAACCACTAAGTGTAATAAAGGCATAGGACAAAATACCGAGTGTAAAGCTTCTTTTCATAATGACTCTCCAAATGTTTAGTTATTGAGTTAGTAAATAGTTACAGAATAATTAGCTTTACAACACAGGACAGATAAATGAAGGTAACCTTAAACGTTATAAAGCCGCCTTATTTCTATTTCCCCAAGCTAGTATTATTTTTTATTTATTAAACTTTCTGTTTACTTTATTCATGAATCACCTAATGGCGAAACGTTATCATATAGACAAACAGCGGAATAAAAAAGTCACAATATTTTTATTTAAATGAATAATTAGTTAATTTGTGACTTTTTATCTATGCAATATGTCATAATAATATTGTTAATCAATTGGTTAAGCAACCAATTTCATAAAGCGATAAAAACAAATTATGCCTAATAATACAACAAGCGAAGATGAAGAAATAAGAGCTTTACTTGCTAGCGATACCGATATTTCGCAACAGCAGCATTCTTCTATTGATAAAACCGTCAAACGAATCCGCTCTAGTATCTTCCAAAGAGATACCATATTATTCGCTTTTGTAAAATTTTGGACAACTATAGCTAAAATGCTGGCACCTATCTTTGCACATTTTGCTGCTAAGCAAAAACGTCCTCACTTACCCTTAGCTAAGAATCAAACTGATCTTAAAAAAGATCATTAACAACCCATTAATACACATTTATAAAATAATCGACTTTAACTGAATAATCACCATTGAAATAGGAGGGCACATGTCAAACCCAATAGATAATACCTTAAGTACACTCAAATCATCATTTGATTATTCCGCCGTTTGGAATAAATTACTAGAATTTATGCCAAGCTTAATCTCAGCGATAGTATTACTGATTATTGGCTACTTCTTAGCAAAAATTGTCGCCGGTTTAATTTCTAAATTATTAGTAAAAATAGGCTTTGATAAAATTAGCGAAAAAGCTGGTTTAGCCAATAGCGTTGGTAATAATGCAACGCCTTCCAAAATATTTGGAAAAATTATTTATTGGTTAATTTTCCTCATTTTTCTTTCCGCCGCATCAAATGCATTGGGACTAGAACCTGTTTCAAACATGGTCAATAATTTCATTACTTATTTACCTAAAATCATTGGCGCATTACTGGTTGTACTCTTTGGATTATTTGCTGCCAGTTTAGTTAGAACCGGCGTTGAAACAGCATTAAGTAGCATGCACTTAGGTTACGAAAAAGCTATCGGTAATATTATTTATGCCATCATAGTTATCGTTGTTATATCACTTGCCATAGGCCAACTCGAAATAGAAATTGATTTACTCAACCAAGTTGTTGTGATTATTTTATTCGCTGGTGCAAGCTCTATAGCTCTGGCTTTAGGCCTAGGCACACGAGATATAGCAGGCAATATCGTTGCTGGCGTTTATATTAGAGAAATGTGTTCAGAAGGTGACAAAGTAAAAGTTGGTGATGTTATTGGTAACGTTGTTGAAATTAATTCAACCAGCTTACTCATAAAAGTCGACGAGTCAAAAACTGTTTGCATTCCAAATAGCCGATTAATCGATGAACAATTAGAAATTTTGTCTTAAAGCTAATCAATAACCTATTGATTACTTTAGTAAGTAATCCTTTACGGTTATTTATTGCCTATGACTAAAGATCTAATAAATAATAAAAATAATAACGAGGAGCAGCTAGCTTTAAAGCCAGCTGCACCTGACCCTGATTCCGAGCTAGTGGCGTTGGTGCAGTCTCAGCTACCTTATCAAACGAGTGCCTATGTAAAATTAATGGCAAGGCATGAAAAGTTGCTCTTTAGTGTTTGCTTACGTCTGCTTGATGAGCCTACTGACGCAGATGATGTTGTTCAAGAAGTTATGCTAAAAGTTTTTGGTTCAATCCAAAAGTTTGAATCGCGCTCCACCTTTAAAACTTGGCTAGTCCGTATAGCGATGAACACTTGTTATAGTATGCGCAGCAAACTCAAGCGCAATCAAGAGATGAAAGAAGTCTTATCAAATGAAGAAATCAATAGCCCCAAAAGCCATATTCCAACCGATTTATTAGATGCTCATAAACTCTTAAGTAAACTAGAACCTATTGAAAAAGAATTGTTAACACTACGTTTTGTTGCTGATTTAAAGTTCGATGAAATTTCTGAAGTCACAGGCTTATCGCTCAGTGCAACTAAAATGCGTATCTATCGGGCGCAGGAAAAACTAAAGGCGTCAGTAAACAAGTAACAACTTATCTAACAAAACTCAACCCATATTGACTTAGCAGCAATAAATCTTTAAGGTCAGAACCTATTTAAATTTAAATAGACTTCTTATGGTTAACCAGATGGCAATTAATCAATTAGAACAACTCAAAATCATGACAAAGGTTGTCGCCGATACTGGTGACTTCAATGCAATTGCCGACTTTTCACCAGAAGATGCTACAACTAATCCCTCTCTACTACTTAAGGCCGCAGCATTACCAGATTATGCCGAAACTATTGAGCAAGCAATCGGCTATGCCAAGTCAGTAACATCAAACAAGCAAGAGCAAATCATTGAAGCTAGTGATTATTTAAGTATTTTGATTGGACAAAAATTACTTTCTCTTATTCCAGGTCGGGTTTCTACCGAAGTTGATGCCCGCTTATCTTTTGATACTCAAGCAAGTATTGAGAAAGCTCAAAAATTAATTCGACTCTATGACTCAATTGGCATTGATCAGTCAAGGATCTTAATTAAAATTGCTTCAACCTGGGAAGGTATTCGAGCGGCAGAGCAACTTGAAAAACAAGGCATCAACTGTAACCTAACTCTATTATTTAGTTTTGCTCAAGCCAGAGCCTGCGCTGAAGCCGGTGTATTTTTAATTTCACCTTTTGTTGGCAGAATCTTAGATTGGTATAAAAAAAGCACTGGCAAAGAAAGTTTTCCAGGTGCGGAGGATCCTGGCGTTATATCTGTGACTAAAATTTATAACTACTATAAAAGTCTCGACTACCCAACTATTGTAATGGGAGCAAGCTTTAGGAACACCGATGAAATTATTCACCTAGCAGGCTGTGATCGACTCACCATTAGTCCTGCACTCATGCAAGAACTCTCACAAAGTCATGAGCCAATCACTCAACAATTAAAACCTGCAGAGAAAACTTTACAACGTCCGCCCGTTTTAACTGAAAATGAATTTCGCTGGCAAATGAATCAAGATGCTATGGCTACTGAAAAAACCGCTGAAGGAATTCGACAGTTTGCTATTGATCAAGAAAAATTAGAGCAAGTACTGAGTGAAAAGTTTTAATTCAATTTAAGTTTTACAACTAAGTGCTTAGCTATATACTATAAGTAACTACTTTTTATAACCAAGTAGTTTCTACAACTAAGCACTTTCTATAAAGAATATCGCCAAACCACGCGGTGACGTATTTTTATCTATTTTATAACAGCAGTGATTTTTCAATAGGGTAATAAGTTGAAGCGGCATTCACTAAGCTTTTAGCCGTAAGCTCCTTGACACCATACACTTCGACTTGAGTATTATATTTAGTACGCACCTTATGGACCAACATATCAAAATCGCCATCACCCGATGCTAACACAATAATATCAGACTCAGATGCACACTCCATTACATCAATAGTAATGCCGACATCCCAATCACCTTTTGAACTTCCATCCGCTCTTTCAATATATGGCTTTAACTTAACCTGAAACCCAATAGCTCTAAGTATATTTTGAAACTGTGCTTGCTTCTCATCTTTCCTATCAATTGCGTAAGCAAATGCATTAACTACCTGTCTCTCCGCCGTAACCCTCGCCCAGAATTTATTATAGTCAAAATTACAATTGTGGATACTTCTCGTGGTGTAATAAATATTCTGTACATCGACAAATATGCTAA
>CAYPMT010000043.1:0-17396 GCA_964411875.1 uncultured Kangiellaceae bacterium | reverse complement strand
TGCTCAGTACCGATGAAACACCTCTTTATATGCGAGGTACTAAAGCAATAAGTGCTGAGCTGTCAGCTTTAAAAGCTCGTAAAGACTTCGACCCTTTTATTAATGGCTTGCGAGACTTGCAAGAAAGAGTCATTAATCTTAAGCAGAAAGAATTAACTGTGAATGATTTTAAAGTCGTTAGTGTTGAACAATTGGCTGTTGGGCCTGCAGATAAAGTTAAACCTAAAAAAGCAATAATTATTTTAGGTGGCTTAGTGTTCGGTTTGTTTTTAGGGTTGTTTATTGTATTTATAGCAGCTGCATATAAGTCTGTTCAGCATAGCTTAATAGAGTCGAAGCCAGTTTAGGGTTGGTGCTTTACACAAAGTAAATTATGCCTAGCCCCGCATTAGAATTTTTAAAGCAAGAGAAGCAGTATTTACTCATTCTGTCGCTTGTTTATACGACAAGAATGTTAGGCTTGTTTATGATACTGCCGGTTTTTGCACTTTATGCAAATGCAGTAGGAATAGGTAAGCCTTTGTTAGTCGGTATAGCAATTGGTGCTTATGGTTTAGCACAAGCAAGTTTACAAATCCCTTTTGGTTTATGGTCGGATAAAGTTGGCCGAAAAAAAGTTATTGTTGCAGGACTGATCTTGTTTATTGTCGGTAGTTTAATAGCGGCATCTTCTAATAATATTTATTTAATAATTTTTGGCCGACTGATTCAGGGCTCAGGCGCGATTGCCTCGTCTTTGATGGCTTTGCTTAGCGATGTTGTTCGCGAAAATGTACGCACTAAGGCAATGGCTATTATTGGTGCGAGCATTGGCGGCGCTTTTGTTTTAGCTTTGTTTCTCGGGCCAATTTTCTATACAAGCATTGGTATGCAAGGTTTGTTTCTATTTACAGCTATATTGGCAAGCATTTCACTAAGCTTGGTACTTATCTATATACCAAGTGATACACCTATAACGCAATTGGGTGTAAAACCAAGAGTTTCATCTTTACTCAAAAACCCTCGTTTGCAAACACTGAACGTTGGCGTATTTGTATTGCATGCAGTGCTTACATCAAGTTTCTTACTTATACCGAGCTTGTTTTTAGAAAAGTACTCACTTGCTATACAGTTTCACTCACTGCTATATGTTGGGGTTTTTATTGGTTCATTTGCGATAATGTGGCCATTAATAAAATATCTAGATAAGTTTTCTGCAAAGTTTAGTATTCTTCTTGTTGCTTTGCTCTTTATTACGCAACTATGTTTTTTCATGTTTGACTTGTCTCTTTACATTTTTATTTTGCTGTTTGTTTTGTTTTTTGTTGGTTTTAATGGAATGGAAGCCAGTATGCCGAGTTATTTGAGTCGTATTGTTGGGATGGAGCAAAAGGGAGCTGCAATGGGTGTTTATTCAAGTAGTCAATTTTTAGGTGCTTTTTTTGGTAGTTTTATGGGCGGCTTGATTCTGGAGTTAAGTAAACCTGAAAATTTATTTGTATTTAATTTATTTGCAATAGCAATATGGTTATTATTTTTATGTGTGCAATATAGAAATAAAACTGTCACAGTTTAGCTATTAAATGCTAGAATTTAGCCGATTTTTTTAAACAGTAACGTAACGGAGTGAATGATGTCACGCGGAATTAATAAAGTAATCCTTGTCGGCCACCTAGGCCAAGATCCTGAAGTAAAGTACATGCCAAGCGGCAGCGCAGTTGCAAATGTAAGTGTGGCAACGAGTGAAAGCTGGAAAGATAAATCTACCGGCGAACAAAAAGATCGTACTGAATGGCATCGTGTTGTTTTTTACGCACGTTTAGCCGAAATTGTTGGTGAATACCTTAAAAAAGGTTCACAAGTGTATGTTGAAGGTCGTTTGCAAACACGTAAATGGCAAGATCAAAATGGTAATGATAAATACACAACTGAAATTATCGCTAGCGAAATGCAAATGCTAGGCGGGAAAGGCGGCTCTGGCGGTGGTACTGCTAACTTTGGAAGCAGTCAATCTGCACCACAGCGTCAAGCACAGCCGCAACAGCAGGCACAAGCTGCTCCAGCACCATCAAATGATTTTGATGACGACATTCCTTTTTAGTTACAGCTGGCTCTAATGTCTGCTATTTATTTTTATATTAAGAACAAAGTTTAAATTTTTTGGAAGAGAGAAAGTAATGCGTAAAATTGCCCTTGTGACCGGTGTTACCGGACAAGATGGATCCTATTTGGCTGAATTATTATTGGAAAAAGGTTATGAAGTTCATGGTATTAAAAGGCGCGCATCACTTTTTAATACCGGCCGTATTGATCACCTGTACCAAGACCCGCATGAGGAAGATAATCGATTTATTTTGCACCATGGTGACTTGACTGACTCAAGTAGCTTGATTCGAATTGTTCAAGACTTGAAACCAGATGAGATTTATAACTTGGCTGCTCAGAGTCATGTTGCAGTTTCATTTGAAGAGCCTGAATATACGGCAAATTCTGATGCTCTAGGTGCATTACGTTTACTTGAGGCCATTCGCATAAGTGGTTTGGAAGAAAAAACTAGGTTTTATCAAGCCTCAACATCAGAGCTATATGGCCTTGTTCAAGAGACCCCTCAAAAAGAAACTACACCGTTCTACCCTCGTAGTCCTTATGCTGTTGCAAAACTATATGCATACTGGATAACAAAAAATTATCGTGAAGCCTATGGGATGTATGCTTGTAATGGGATTTTATTCAATCATGAGTCTCCTGTTCGCGGCGAGACATTCGTTACTCGTAAAATTACACGTGCACTTGCTCGCATTAAACTTGGTTCGCAGGATTGTTTATATCTTGGGAACCTTGATGCAAAACGTGACTGGGGTCATGCTCGTGATTACGTTGAGGCCCAATGGCTAATGCTTCAGCAGCCTTCTGCTGAGGACTTCGTTATTGCGACAGGTGTACAGTACAGTGTGAGAGAGTTTGTTGATGCAGCAGCATTAGAGCTTGGTATAAAAATCAGCTGGGCTGGTGAGGGCGTTAATGAAAAGGGGTATGATGAACAAGGTAAATGTGTCGTTGCAGTTGATTCTAGATACTTCAGACCAGCAGAAGTAGAAACTTTATTAGGTGATCCTAGTAATGCCAAACAAAAGTTGGGTTGGTCTCCACAAATTAACTTTAATGAACTCGTAAGTGAAATGGCTCGAGAAGATTTAAAGTTGGCTGAACGTGATGAGTTGATTAAGAGTCATGGTTATTCAGCGCTAAACCCTAGTGAATAATAATGGAATTAGATGCGCGCATATACATAGCAGGTCATCGGGGGTTGGTTGGTTCAGCTTTAGTTAGACGACTGAAAAGTGATGGTTATAAAAATTTGATTACGCGTAGCCACGCCGAATTAGATTTAACTGACCAGAAAGCCACTTTCGATTTTTTTAGATCTGAGGAACCAGAGTATGTTTTCTTGGCTGCCGCTAAAGTTGGTGGGGTCTTGGCCAATCAGACTTACCCGGCTCAATTTATTTACGATAATATTACAATTCAGACTAATGTTATTGACTCAGCTTATAAAGCTGGTGTTAATAGGCTCTTGTTCCTTGGCTCTTCATGTATATATCCTCGCGATTCAGATCAGCCAATTAAAGAGGATTATTTATTAACTGGAGCTCTGGAGTCAACGAATCGTCCTTACGCACTTGCAAAAATTGCTGGTATTGAAATGTGCGGAAGTTACAATCGAGAGTATCAAACTAAATTCCTTTCAGTTATGCCAACGAACCTGTATGGAGTAAATGACAACTATGACCTAGAGAATAGTCATGTTATTCCTGCATTGGTTAGAAAGTTCATTGAAGCCAAAGATGGCAATAGTGAAAAAGTAGTTGTTTGGGGTAGTGGTACACCGCGTAGAGAGTTTTTGTATAGTGATGATATGGCGGATGCTTGCGTGTTTTTGATGCAACTTTCTAATGTTAAATTTGATGCCTTGCTTGCAAGTAAATTTGAGGCTGATTTACCGCCTTTTGTAAATATAGGCTCAGGTGTCGATATTAGGATCGATGAGTTGGCTGAGCTTATTAGTGATTTAGTTGGTTACAGTGGTGAGATTTTCTGGGATTCAAGTAAGCCAGATGGGACACCAAGGAAATTATTAGATGTTAGTAGGTTGTCTAAACTTGGGTGGAAGGAAAGTACTGATATCAAAAGTGGTTTACGTCAAGTGATCGAAGCATATAGATCTAATAATAAGTAAACATAGATTAAGCCTGATGTTCCTGTGGCTTGTTTTTATGGTTCTAAAGATATAATTGCCAAGCTGCTTTTTTGTACGCTAGTATTTAGCTAATCGGGCTTAATTGCATGAGCTAGGGCGGGTTGGAAAATTGTTATGTTGTACTTCTTATTAGTTACAACCTGGTTGATTACCGAATTAATTTCTTTACTTAAATAATGCTATTTTTTATGAATTTTACTCTTTTATGGTTTTTATGAGCTTGCTTAATGTTTAATAAAGCAGGGTTTAAAAAATATTTCCAAAATACTTCATGGCTTTTGGCAGAAAGGGTTTTTCGTTTATGTACTGAATTTGTTGTTTGGGTTTATATAGCACGGTTTTTGGGTCCAGATGGGCTGGGTGTTATCGGGTTTGCGCAGAGTTATGTGGGCTTGTTCATACCTGTCGTGATGTTAGGCTTGAATGTAATAGTTGTTAAAGACTTAGTAGATGGCGTTGGCTCCAAGGAAGTTTTGTTAGGCTCTACTTTTGCTCTAATATTTCTTGGTTCGATTTTGGCTATAACTTTGTTGTTATTTGGCATGCAATTTCTAACATTAGAGGTAATTGAAAGAAAAGTAGTCTTTATACTTGCTTTAAGTTTATTTTTTTACCCTTTACACGTTATTGATTTCTACTTTCAATCTATAGTGCTTTCTAAATATGTTGTATATGCAAAGTCAGTCCAAGCTATTGTTGGCGCTTTGCTTAAGCTTTATTTGTTATATCAGAAGGCAGACCTTGTATGGTTTGCTTATGCCTTGTTGTTTGATGTAGTGTTGTTGGGCTTTGGGCTATTGTACTTTTATTGGAAACAAGGTTTGTTGATAAAAAAATGGCGGGCAAATACTCTCGTTATGAAAAGGCTTCTAAAAAGCTCTTATCCCTTGTTGTTTTCCGGTATAGCAATATCAGTTTATATGAAAATAGACCAAGTTATGATTAAACAGTTTTTAGGTGCAGCTAGTGTGGGTAACTATGTTGCCGCTGTACGTATTAGTGAGGTATGGTATTTTTTTCCGATGGCGATTGCTGGGTCTGTTTTTCCGGCTCTTTTAAATGCTAAAAGAGTATCTAAAGACTTATACGAGAATCGCTTTATACTTTTGTTTAGCTTAATGTTTGTTATGGCGCTGTCTATTGCATTGCCTGTTACATTTTTGTCTCCATGGTTGGTAAGCTCAGTTTATGGTGAGTCATATTTGACTACAGCTAGTGTTTTATCTATTCATATATGGGCAGGTTTATCTGTTTTCTTAGGAGTCGTACGTGGAAAATGGATGGTTGCTGAGGGTATGCAGGTATATGATTTATCTTTTCAATTGTTCGGGGCTTTTGCTAATATTGCTTTAAATTATTTTATGATACCTAAGTTTGGTATTAATGGCGCTGCCTACGCCACTTTAGTGTCTTATTTTTTAGCAACCTTATGCGCTCCGCTATTATTTAACAAAACCCGAGCGGTTTCTTTTATGATGTTTCGTGCGTGCTTTGCTTCACCTTTTGAGCTTTCACGTTATTTTTTAAAATTAAAGAATAGGTGATAGGATTTTGACTAGGTGGGTTGTCAGCCTAGCTTAAGGTCTTCTGTTCTATTATACTGTTTTATAAAATGTATCCGGCTCTGTTAGGTTTGTATATGCTCGTTTTCTTAAAATTTAACTCTGGTCAATTATTATTTCCATTACACCTTCTAATGAGTTGTATTTGTGAGTAGCCTTAAAAAGACAAATAGTTCTTTGATATTAGAGCGTGCTCTCGTGCTTCTTTTTACCATGTCAATAATTGGTTACCCTGTTGCTGGGTTGGTAGCAGTGTTGTTAGATTTGCCTAGTGGGTATGTGAGTATTCCATTTCGATTATTAGTACTTGTGTGTTCAGTATTTTTGTTCCTGGTTGCTGTTACGCGCTCGCGATATTCATGGTTTCAAATTATATTGATATTTTTTTTAGTTATTTATCTTTTTAAATTGGTTTGGCTTAGTATTAATGATCAGTCAGCTGTAGTTAATAAGGCTTTATTTTTATATATTGTTGCTGTTATAGCACCTGTAGTAGCTGTAATGGTTTCCGCTCAATATTGGTCGTCTGCAAAAGCAATGTCAAGTGTTCTAGTAATTGGCTCTATTATTATATTTTTATCTATTTATCTGAGTGGTATTGAAACGAATAGAAACCTTTGGTCTGTTACAGGTCGCTTATCTTTTGATACAGTGAACCCTATTTCATTAGGGCATGTTGCTGTAACAGTTTTAATTGCTATATATTGTAAGTTTGGACAGGTGTCTAGAAATTATGTTCGTCTATTATTATGTGGGCTTGCTTTGGCTGCGCTTTGGTTGTTATTTGCCAGTGGGTCAAAAGGTCCCTTGCTCGCATTGTTTGTCGTTGTCGTTATAATTTTTTTCCTTTCAAAAAGAAAACTTAAGTTATTACTATGGGCTTTTGCGGCTTTGCCAATATTATTTTTTATTATGCTTGACTCCTCTCTTTTTAACAGGATTGAGTCGGTTATGTTAGATGCTAGTACAAGCCACCGCGTAGAATTAATTGCGTCTACATTGCAGCAGATTGTGTTAGCGCCTATGCATGGTTCTTCTTTTATAGTTGACGGAATGAATATTTATCCGCATAACGTAATACTTGAAGCCGCAATGACTGTTGGTATACCGATCACATGCTTGTTTTTGATATTATTTATACCCGCATTTAATCGATATAAGCAGGCTTATTCTATGCATGGCTTGTTTCTATATTTAATATTTATACAATACTTTATTGGCAGCTTACTTTCCGGGGCTATATATGCAAGTGCTGCATTATTTGTCTGTATGGCTTTGTTGCTAGCAAGTTACAAAAGTATAGAAGAAAATAACGTATTAGAATAATTTATTGATATACTTGACTTGGTATCATTTTATTCTAAGTTTTAGATTTATGACTCGAACCTTATTTGTACTCGCCAATTTACTTGGGGGTAAGTATTGGTATTTTGTGTATTCTAGGTTTTGTACAAACACAAGCAAATAAAGTTAATGATTAGTCCGTTTGTGTATGAGTAATGTAAGCATGCACTTCATCTTACAGTAGGGATGCTTCAAGAATGTTGGCATCAATAGTTTTATTAAAATAGTGTATTAAAAATGAGAATTTTTCAAAACTCTGGTTTGTATCCGTCTTATGTTCCGAAATTGCGCCGTCTTACGGCAGGTTTATCCGGGTTTGCAGACCTAAGAACGGCTTTTTTAAGCGACAGGTTTGGGGCAACGCATTTTTTATTGCCTGTGCTAAATGGTCATGAAGAGGCTTTTTTTACTAATTGTGATGATGCTGTCTTACAAAAAGCATGGGCAAAAGAGCATGGCATTTCACCTAAATCTTCAATGGAAGATATACTCTTATCGCAAATAGAGGAGCATCGAACAGAGGTTTTCTATAACCTAGCTCCTGTGCATTATGATAGTAAATTTGTTAAGCGTTTGCCGTCTTGCGTTAAAAAATCAATTGCTTGGAGAGCTGCTCCCTCATCAGGAGCTGACTTCTCTGCGTATGATCTTATGCTAAGCAATTTACCTAGCCTTATTACAGGGTGGAAAAAACAGGGCATTAACGCAGAATATTTTTCACCTGCTTATGATCCTAATATGTCTGAGTTTGCAAATAACCAAGATAGGCCAATTGATGTTCTGTTCATTGGTGCTTACTCTAGGCACCATATGCAAAGAGCAAATACTTTAAGAGCTGTTGCAGAACTTAGTTCTGATTATAAGATTCAATATTGCCTTGACCGTTCTAGGATAACGCGGCTTGCTGAAACTTTTTTAGGTTCTATTCCTCCTTTGAAATCTTATCGCCTACCTCGCTCCATAGTGGCGGTATCTAATGCACCCGTGTTTGGTCTTGATATGTATGATCTGATAGGGAAAAGTAAGATTGTTCTTAATGGCTCCATTGATATGGCGGGCAATGAGCGCGGGAATATGCGTTGTTTTGAGGCAATGGGTTGTGGGGCTTTATTAATCAGTGATGAAGGAGTTTACCCTCAAGGAATGGTTGCTGGTGATACAATGCTTAATTATCAAGGCTCAGATGTTGTGGATATAATCTCTTCAGCATTGTCTGATTGGAATTCGGTTTCTGCTATTGCAAAGGCTGGAAATAAAATGATTGAAGAGCAATATAGCAAGCAAAATCAATGGGATCGCTTTAAAAGCTTTATTACGGTATAAAATTATTTATAACTCAAAATGCATTTACATATAAACAAAACAGCCAACTCTTTATTTTTTTCTTTATACGCCTTGCCTAAAAATAGTTATGAACCTAAAGTATATTTTTAAGCGTTTAATGGGGCGGCCCACCTGTAAGCTAGGTAATAATACTCGTTTGTTTTCAAGCGCAAATATATTGAATGCGGGAAAATTAAGTGAATTAATAAGTGTTGCCGATCACTCGATAATTAAAGGTGAACTAATGGTTTTTGGGCATGCTGGTAAGCTTGAAATTGGAAGTTGGTGCTATATTGGTGAAGGTAGTCGAATTTGGTCGGCAAGCAGTATATCGATTGGAGACCGTGTTCTAATTTCTCATAACGTAAATGTCTTTGATAGCCTAACCCACCCGCTATCTGCGAAATCAAGACATCAACAATTTGTAGAAATTGCAACTACTGGGCATCCATCGCAAATAGACTTGGCTGAAAAACCTATTGTGATTAGCTCAGATGTATTGATAGGTGCTTGCTCAACTATTTTAAGAGGGGTGACAATAGGTGAAGGTGCCATTGTTGCTGCGGGGGCTGTTGTAACTAAAAATGTAGCACCGTATACCGTGGTTGCAGGCAATCCTGCCAAATTTGTTCGGGAACTTGGTGAAGATGGAAGATAAGAAAGAGTTTATTGATTGGGAGGATGCTGTTCTGTGGTTACGTGAACAAGCTGATCAACAGGAGCTAGTTTACGACGCTTATTATGATGACCCTTTAACTAAGTCGGCGCAACGCTATTGGCATAGCGCTGAATGGCAGGAGATTAAGAGTTTATTGCAAAATAAATCTGGCACAGCTCTTGATGTTGGCGCCGGTCGAGGAATCGCTAGCTTTGCTTTAACAAAAGAAGGTTTTTCAGTAACGGCCTTGGAACCAGATGATAGTGAAATTGTAGGCGCGGGTGCAATTCAAAAACTTGCAAAAGACTCGAGTATTTCTATTGATATTAAGCAGAGCTTTTCTGAATCATTGCCGTGTCTTAATAATGAGTTTGATATTGTATTTGCAAGGGCCGTTTTGCATCATACGCAAGACCTTTCTAAGGCTTGTGAAGAATATTTTAGGGTATTAAAGCCCGGCGGTAAACTAATAGCCATTCGTGAGCACGTGATATCACGTCAAGAAGACCTTCCCGGTTTTTTTGAAATACATCCTCTGCATAAGTTATATGGTGGAGAAAATGCATTCTTATTAAAAAAATATTTGCATTCAATTAAGCAAGCAGGTTTTGTAATTGAAAAAGTATTAAAGCCATTCGAAAGTCCAATTAATTATTCGCCACATACAATTGATACCTTGAAACAGTTATTTTCTAAAAAGTTTGACGTGGTTCCAGGTGCTGGAAAAGTTATGCGGTGCTTGTTTAAGAGTGAATGGTTTTTTAATATATTTTTAAAGTATGTGTCATTCTTCGATTCACGCCCTGGGCGGTTATACTCTTTTGTTGCAACAAAACCTTTAGACTATAAATAATGGAAACTATTTGGGTAACAGGAGCTAGTGGTTTTATTGGAAGACATTTGTCACGTTACCTTGGTTCGAGTGCGAATAAAGTATATGGTATTGGGCACGGTTTATGGCCACAAGAAGAGAGAGACGCTTGGCTTTTATCGAGCTGGGTGAATGGTGATATAAGTTTTGCGAACTTAAATCAATTAAGTATCATTAGTGGATTGCCAGATCGTATTTATCATTTAGCTGGTGGCTCATCAGTCGGGGCTTCTTTAGAAAGTCCATTTGAAGATTTTAATCGCACAGTTAATTCTACCGCTAACTTATTAGAATGGTTGCGTGTGAATTCGCCCAAGACAAAACTAATCACTGTTTCAAGCGCAGCAGTTTATGGTAGCTTGTACGAAAACCCTATTGAGCCCACTGATTCAACTCAGCCATTTTCTCCTTATGGTTGCCACAAATTAATGATGGAAACCTTGTGTGCCAGTTATACAGAATCTTACGGTATCAACTGCGCTATAGTCAGGTTATTTTCAGTTTATGGTTCATGGTTACGGAAGCAACTATTGTGGGACCTGTGTTGTAAATTAAGTAAGGGAGTTTCTGAATTGACGCTAGGCGGCTCTGGAAATGAATTAAGAGATTGGACTGAAATTACAGATGTTGTTCGCTTACTAGACGATGTAGGAAAATATCATGATAAAGGTTTTGCTACATTTAATGGGGGTACGGGTATTGCCACACCAGTGTCACGAGTAGCGCAGACCCTTGTCGATGCCTGGGGCGTTGACGACTTACCAATTAAATTTAATGGCATTAAGCGGCCTGGCGACCCAGCTAGCTTGGTCTCAGTGATACCGGTAATAGGTGGCGAAGCATTTAATTGGCAGGTACCTATTGAGAAAGGTATTCGAGAGTATGTAAACTGGTATAAGGAAGCGTATTAGTGTCGTTTACACGTGTTGCGTTTACTTTTATTTCCCCTAATGTGTGGACGGGTGGGTACAACTACCTATTAAATTTATTAAGTGCGATTAACGACTATACGGAAGAGGATATTCAGCCTGTTCTTTTCTACGGTGAAGATATTGAAGAAAAAGATTTAAAAGCCTTTCTGGTGCTACCCAATATCGAGGTTGTAGAGTCTAAGCTGTTTGAACGCTCAGCTATAACATCCAGATTAGTTAAGACTATCCTGTTTGGCATTGATAAGGGTGCCGTTCAATGTTTTAAGGAAAACAATATTGATGTAGTGTTTGAAACTGCAACATATTTTGGCTGGCGTAATCCCATACCTGTTTTAGCTTGGATGCCTGACTTTCAACATCGAAACTTGCCCCAGCAGTTTGATAAGAAAGCATATTGGCGACGAGATATTGGGTTTAGGTTGCAGGTATTAACAAGTAAGACTATTCTCTTAAGTAGTAATGATGCACGCGAAGATTGTGAAAGTTATTACCCAAAATCAATTGGAAAAACTTCAGTTTTGCATTTTCCGGCTCCAATAGACCCAAAGCTGCTTTCAGATGATACCGTTTATATTGTAAAAGAGTATGGCTTACCTAAGAGCTTTATTTATTTGCCAAATCAATTTTGGACACACAAGAATCATGCTTTGGTAATTGATGCGCTCGCCATTCTTAAAAAGAAAGGTGGCGCTCCAGTGATAGTTTCTACTGGAAATCAAACGGACCCTCGTAACCCAGAATATTTTGAATCAATAAAAAATAAAATTTCCAAATATAATTTAGAAGAAAATTTTTATATTTTAGGCATGATTCCTAGAGCAGACGTTATTGCATTAATGCAAACATGTACTGCTTTAATTAATCCTTCTTTATGCGAAGGATGGAGTAGTACAGTTGAAGAAGGACGTTCCTTGGGAGTGCCAATGTTGCTTTCATCTTTAGATGTTCATATTGAACAAATGAAAAGTGAGGCTATTTATTTTAATCCTGAGGATGCCAGTGACCTAGCTGATAAAATGGAGAAATATTCTGGAAGTCCTCCATTGCAACCACGGCCTATAAGTGAAAAGAATGAACTAAGTAGAAAAAAATTCGCTAATGAGTTCAAAACTATCATTAAAAATATTAGTTATAAGTAAAGTAATATGAAAATATCGATAATAACAGTTTGTTTCAATAGTGAACTTACTATTCGGGATACTATAGAATCAGTTTTATCACAGACTTATTCTAATATTGAGTATATTGTAATTGATGGGAAATCAAATGATGGTACGCTTTCAATTATAAATAACTACAAGGGTCAAATTTCTAAAGTTATTTGCGAACCTGACCAAGGTATTTATGATGCGATGAATAAAGGATTGGCGCTTGCTACAGGAGATGTAGTTGGTTGTTTAAACTCTGATGATTATTTTGTAAATAACAATGTTGTTGCTGATTTGGTATCTTGTTTTGAAGATGATGTTGATGTTGTATTAAGTGGCGTTGAGTTTGTGGCTCCTAGGGATGCAAGTAAAGTAGTTAGACGATACCCTGCAATTAACTTTCACTCATGGATGCTGCGTTTTGGCGTTATGCCTCCGCACTTAGGGGCTTATATTAAAAGAAAGACCTATGTAAAAGTCGGGTTTTATAAAGAGGATTTTCAAATAGCTTCAGATTTCGATTTTTTCGTTAGACTTTTTCAAGAACCTAATTTAAAAGTCATAAAAACAATCCTAACATCAGTATATATGCGGACAGGTGGTATTAGCACTTCAGGTTTAAAAAGTAAGTTTTTAATAAATAAAGAAATTCTTAGGTCTTTAAAAGAAAATGGTGTTTATAGCAATATAGTTTTTATTTATGGACGATTTTTGTTGAAAATCAAACAAATTTTTTAATTTACAGGATGGCTTTACTTTCTTATAAACGTTTTGCTAAAGAGAAGTTTAAATATGGGTTTTAATGGTATGAAAACTTAATGAATATCCTTGTTACAGGCGCAAATGGATTTTTGGGCCGTCAATGCGTTTCTCAGCTTGGTCAGGATGCTAATATTAATATTAGGGCTGCTGTTAGAAATAAAGATCTGGTGGACTCGTCAAATGTTGTAGAAGTTGGCAGCATAGATGCTGAAACCCAATGGGGTCAAGCGTTGTTAGGGATAGATGCAGTAGTGCATACAGCTGCACGAGTTCATGTTATGAATGAATCTGTATTAGACCCAATCGTTGAGTTTAGAAAAGTAAATGTTGACGGTACAATCGTTTTGTTGCGAGAGGCAATTAAAGCTGGCGTTAAACGTTTTATTTTTATTAGCTCTATTAAGGTTAATGGTGAATTCACAAGTGGTATGCCTTTTTGTCATACTGATAAGCCAAAACCTGCAGACGCTTATGCAAAATCAAAATATGAGGCTGAGCAGGCTATTATTGAAATTGTGAAAGGCACGGACATTGAGCTTATTATTATTAGGCCACCTTTAATTTATGGGCAAGGTATGGCCGGTAACCTCAAAAATTTGACGAACTTAATTGATAAAGGTATTCCACTTCCACTAGGTTCAATAAAAAATAAGCGTGACTTAGTAAGTATTTACAATTTGGTCGACCTAATCCGACACTGTTTAATAAGGGATGTTGAACGGCAGCAAGTTTTTTTAGCCTCTGATAACTCTTCAGTATCTACATCGGACTTGATTAGATATTTGTCCTCAAATCAACGTGGAGCGTTTTTATTGCCTGTCCCTGTATTTGCATTAAAGCTGGTCTTGAAAATACTAGGCAAGCAAGATTTTATAGTTCGTTTATTTGGTGATATGCAGATTGATATTAGTCATACAATGAAAGAACTTTATTGGACTCCTCCTTATACTGTTGAGGAGTCGTTTAAAAAAATTAATAGAGAGTAAATTCTATTACTTGTTAGTCATAGAAAAATTGCTCATGCTAGAATAGTCTAGGAGCAAGCTTTTTTTTACAGATCAATATTGTTAAATAATTTTAAGATAGATATATGACGTCGTTAACTTTTATAAGATTTTTGGATATTTGCTTTTCTATTGCTGGGCTTATTTTGACTTTTCCTTTGATGGCTGTTATTTTTTTTCTAGGTTTCTTCGATACTGGCTCTCCCATTTTCAGACAGCGCAGAGTTGGAAAAAACTTAACCCCTTTTACTTTGATGAAGTTTAGAACTATGAATATGGATGCTCAATCTGTGGCAACGCACATGGCTGACGCTGCATCAATTAGTAAATTAGGACATGTTTTAAGGCGAACCAAGCTTGATGAGTTGCCGCAACTATGGAATGTTTTAAAAGGTGATATGAGTTTAGTCGGGCCAAGGCCATGTTTATTTAATCAAGAAGAACTGATTCAAGAACGCAACTCAAGAAATGTTTTTAATGTTAAACCTGGGATAACCGGTTTAGCGCAAATTCAATCTGTAGATATGTCTAATCCAGCCCTGTTAGCAGAAATCGATGAAGAAATGATAAATAAATTTTCTGTGCGTAAATATATGAACTATATATTACTAACTTTAATAGGAAAAGGTTCAGGGGATAGAGTCTAAAGGTGGATGAAATATGCAGCTAATTCAATCTATATTTAAATTACCAAGGCCTTTTAAACGGCTAGTTACATTATGTGTTGACACATTCTTTATTGTTTCTGCATTCTGGATGTCTTTTATTGTAAGGCTAGACACATATTTAGTTGTTTATGAAAAGAATTATTGGGTTTTATTAGCATTTGTTTTACCGGTTACTTTATTTGTTTTCATCCGTTTAGGGTTATATCGGGCGGTGTTACGGTATATGGGACCTAAAGCAGCTTTAGCAATTGCTATTGGTGTGGCAGTTTCTGTTTTGGCATTAGTTTTAGCTTCCTTTTATTCTCAAGCGGCTATACCTCGAACTGTTCCGCTAATTTATGCAGCTTTTTTATTGATATTGGCAGGTGGCAGTCGTTTTTTTGTTCGCTCTATAGTCATGTTTCCGCGATCAAGAGGTCGGGAAAGAGTGGTTATTTATGGGGCAGGTGAGTCTGGGCGCCAATTGGCTACAGCGCTAATGCAAGGCAATGAATTCAACCCTGTTGCGTTCATTGATGATGATAAAAATCTACAAGGTACGTTTGTCTATGGTAAGCCTATATACAGTTTTGAAATGCTCCCCGAGATTATTGAAAATGCACCCGCAAAAAAGGTTTTGTTTGCGATAGCTAATATTAGTGCGGAAAAGCGTTCGAAAATTATAGCTAAACTTGAGCCTTTAGCGGTCGAAGTAATGTCTATACCTTCTTCAGATGCTTTGGTTAATGGTGATGCTACAATTGATCAGTTGCAAGATGTAGCTATTGAGGATTTACTAGGTAGAGATCAGGTCGAGCCGAATCAAAAATTATTGCAAAAAAACATAACAAACAAGGTTGTCTTGGTTACTGGTGCCGGAGGCTCTATTGGTGCTGAGCTATGTAGACAAATTGTTGCTCAAAAACCAAGTAAATTACTACTTTTTGAATTTTCTGAATACGCGCTTTATAGTATTTTTTCTGAACTATCAGCTTTACTAAAACAGCAGAACTCAGCAACACAAGTTTTTTCAATTTGTGGGAACGTGCAAAATTATCGAGATGTATATAATGTTCTAAAGGGCTTTAAGGTTAATACTGTTTATCATACCGCTGCTTTTAAGCATGTTCCACTCGTTGAATACAATGTACTAGCTGGCATTAAAAATAATATTTTAGGTACTAAACGTACTGCTCAAGCAGCTATTGATGCGGGAGTTGATACTTTTGTTTTGATATCAACTGACAAGGCTGTTCGCCCAACTAATATTATGGGGGCAACAAAACGTACAGCTGAGCTTTGTTTGCAAGCATTGGCCAAAGACCAAGAGTCGAAGCTTAAAGAGGGAAAAATTATACACAAAACTATTTTTGGTATGGTTAGGTTTGGTAATGTCTTGGGCTCATCTGGTTCGGTTGTGCCATTATTTCGTGAGCAAATTTCTAAGGGTGGCCCGGTTACAGTAACTGACCGTGAAATTATTCGTTATTTTATGACAATACCAGAGGCGTCTCAGTTGGTAATTCAAGCAGGAGCTTTAGCCAAAGGCGGGGATGTGTTTTTATTAGATATGGGTGAGCCAGTTAAAATTTATGATCTCGCTATAAAGATGGTGCACTTAATGGGTTTGCAAATTAAAGATGATAATAACCCAGAAGGAGATATAGAAATTAAATTTTCTGGTTTGCGACCTGGTGAAAAATTATATGAAGAGCTCTTGGTTGGCGATAATGCTTTTGGTACTCAGCACCCACGTATTATGGGGTCTAATGAAGTGTCATTGTCCTATAAGAAAATGCAGGAATACTTGAGCCTTATGGAACAGTATTGTCAAAATAATCAAGTTGAAGAGGCTGTTAAATTACTTGAAAAAATGCCTACTGGTTACAAGCCTAATAGTGATTTGTGTGACAATACTTGGTTGGCCACTAAAGAAAAAAGTACGGCCGAAATTATTCCGTTTGAGAAAAAACCACTTTAAATGTTAAAGCAGTTTGGGGTTTTGTAGAAAATTGTACTTCTGTCATTTTTATAACCCGTAGGCTTTACACCTTCAAGATCGAGTTTTTTAAAGCCTTTCTCTTCAGCGTAGGTATGGGCCTCTGAATATATTTCGCGTTGTGAATCGTCGAGTATTAATACGCCCTTATCTTTTAAGCAGTCTAATGCAATCTTCACGCAGTTTACGCGATCTCTGCCATCAACTAATATAATATCGTATTTCTTCTTTGTCTTTATAATGGTACGGCAATAGTCACCATTGATATCTTGAGTTTGAAATAATAAAGCTGCGTTATTTGGTACCATTGTTTTTACTTTCTCAAACCAATCTGCATTATATTCAACAGATGTTATATCAGCGACTCTTTCAGCAAAAAACTGAGTTGAAAATCCACTGCCATATTCAAACATTGAGTGTTTTTTATCTAGCCTTTCTTTTAAAAGGTAGATAATTGGATAATTCATCCAAGGCAAAGGTTTGCCATCATTATCGCAAGGGTAGCCTTTAGATTTACTGGTCAGCCATCCCATTTCACGAAAATACGAACGACGTTTGAATAGAATTTGCATTATGGCAGATAAGGGCCAAAAGGCTTGAGTAAGTTGTCTTGGAAGTCTCATTAGGTGAGCCAGTAATTGTTATATTAATTCATTGATTATATGCAGACTCTATTGTTTGGTAAACCTTTGTTTGCGTTTTTAATTAAAGACTTAAATCAATTACTAATTTTTTAACTATCTGGCGTATAATGTGAGTCTAATTTAGCTACATTAAAAGCAGTATGTCCGAGAAAGCACCTCAAAAAATCTTCGTTAAAACCCACGGCTGTCAGATGAATGAATATGATTCTGACAAAATGGCTGATGTTTTAAAAGAATCTCATGGTTTAGAGCTCACTCAAAACCC
>CAYPMT010000042.1:0-18075 GCA_964411875.1 uncultured Kangiellaceae bacterium | reverse complement strand
GATGGTCAGCCGAGTCAACGCGTGGTTTTACTTAAACAGCTAGATGAAAAAGGTTTGGTTTTTTATACTAACTTTAATAGTCGTAAAGCGAAAGATATTGCCGTTAATAGTAAAGTCAGTGCGAATTTTGCTTGGTTGCCATTAGAGCGACAAGTTAAAATTGAAGGCATTGCCGAAAAGTTACCGACAACTGAATCACTTAAGTACTTTATGTCTCGTCCCAAAGATAGTCAATTAGCTGCTTGGGCTTCGCCACAAAGTAAAGCGATTGATTCACGTCAGTTTTTAATTAATGCTTTTGAACAAATGAAAAGTAAATTTTCTAAAGGTGAAATTCCATTGCCTGATTTTTGGGGTGGTTATCGAATAAAGCCAACCTTGTTTGAGTTTTGGCAAGGTGGAGAAGCTAGATTGCATGATCGTTTTGAGTATTCCTTATCTGAGTCTGAAGAGTCTGGTTGGGGAGTTCAGCGTCTGGCGCCATAAGTTGGTTTCGTACGGCTTCTCCTATGTGTAATCCTCTATTTTCTGAAAATTATCGTAATACTGCGCCTGCATAATATAATCTCGTCATACCACTACTTGATAGTGTTATCCAGAGGCAGTGATATTTGTCATTCTGACGATGTTGAATTATTGGTAAAAAATATTTCGCAGCGCTTCGCTCCGACTGCGACCTTCTTTTTCCCAAAGCGAAAAAAGAAGGCAAAAACGCTTTTTGACGCTGGCGCTATGCACTTATTGATGAAGTCTTTTTTCCATTGCTTATCAAAACGCTAGACAGAGTAATTATTCTTGATAATTGTAGGCTAAAGGTTTTTATTTTTTTGAAAGTTATCGAAATGTCTGCATAATATAATTCTGTCATACCGCTACTTGATAGCGGTATCCAGGGGCAGCGGTGTTTGTTATTCTGATTAGAGCAAGCAGAAAGAGAGCTGAGTCTAGAGTATAAACCGACTTAAGTCTTCGTCTTGTGATAAGTCACCAAGTTGTTTTTCAACATAGTTGGCATCAATCACTAATCCATCGTTGGAGTCTGATGCACAGAAAGAAATTTCTTCAAGCAGTTTTTCCATAACGGTGTGTAAACGTCTTGCACCAATGTTTTCGGTGGTTTCGTTAACATGCCAGGCGATTTCAGCAATTTTTTCAATGGCGTCTTCGTTAAATTGAATATCTCTTTCTTCGGTTTGCATCAGTGCAACATATTGTTTGGTTAATGCAGCATCGGGTTCAGTTAAAATACGTTTAAAGTCATCAGCGGTTAATGAAGTTAGTTCAACACGGATAGGTAAGCGGCCTTGTAATTCAGGAATTAGGTCTGCAGGTTTAGCTAAGTGAAAAGCACCTGAGGCAATAAATAAAATATGATCGGTTTTAATCATGCCGTATTTAGTTGATACGGTGCAGCCTTCAACTAGTGGTAGTAAATCTCTTTGCACGCCTTCGCGAGAGACCTCGCCACTACTTCCGCGATCGCTTTTGGCCACTTTATCAATTTCATCTAAAAAGACAATACCATTATTCTCAACATTTTCTGCGGCTTTGTTTTTTAAATCATCTTGGTTAATCAGCTTTTCAGCTTCTTCTTCGGCTAATAATTTAAAAGCATTTTTTATTTTTAATTTACGCTTTTTATGGCGTGATGGTGTTGAGTTTTGAAACATGTCTTGTAGTTGACTGGTCATTTCTTCCATGCCCGGTGGTGCCATAATTTCAATACCAACATTTGGACTGGCGATATCAACTTCAATCTCTCTATCATCAATAGTACCTTCTCGAAGTTTCTTACGGAACATTTGTCGGCCAGCTGAATCTTCGGTGGGTTGTTCACCATCGAAGTCACGTGCAGGCGGTAATAATACATCGAGAATGCGTTCTTCAGCAGCTTGTTCTGCGCGCTCTTTGACTTGGTCATAAGCTTGTTCGCGGAGCATTTTGTAGGATGAGTCAACTAAGTCTCGAATAATGGAGTCAACATCTCGTCCGACATAACCAACTTCGGTAAATTTGGTTGCTTCAATTTTAATAAAGGGCGCATTGGCTAATTTAGCAACACGTCGGGCAATTTCAGTTTTACCGACACCGGTTGGGCCAATCATTAAAATATTTTTAGGGGTAATTTCATTGCGTAGCGATTCTTCGACTTGCATTCGGCGCCAGCGATTTCTTAAAGCGATGGCGACTGATTTTTTAGCGCTATCTTGGCCAATAATGTGTTTGTCTAGTTCGTGAACAATCTCACGAGGAGTCATTTGAGACATAAAGTTTTCCGTTACTGATTGAGTTCAATAGTTAATAAAAAATGAGGTCTAACCGCAGTCGAGCTCTTCAATAGTGTGATTATGATTAGTATAGACACAAATATCGCCAGCAATTTTTAAACCGGTTTCAACAATCTCTCTGGCGGATAAGTCTGATTTATCAAGCAGTGCTCTGGCTGCTGATTGAGCAAAAGGGCCGCCTGAGCCAATGGCCATAAGGCTATCTTCTGGCTCGATAACGTCACCATTGCCAGTGATAGTAAGTGAGTGCTCGCTGTCTGCTACAACAAGCAATGCTTCGAGACGGCGTAGCATTTTATCAGTACGCCAGTCTTTAGCAAGCTCGACGGCTGAACGCATCAGCTTGCCTTGATATTTTTCTAATTTGGTTTCAAAGCGTTCAAACAAAGTGAACGCATCGGCTGTTCCACCGGCAAATCCGGCAATAATTTTATCGTTATAAAGTCGTCTTACTTTCCTGGCATTGCCTTTCATAATGGTATTGCCAAGCGAAACCTGGCCATCGCCACCAATAACAACTTTGCCATTGCGGCGGACAGATAAAATGGTTGTTCCACGATATTGTTCCAAACTGATGCTCCTGATTGCTTTAAATTGACAGCCCTAAATTGGTTATCGTCAATTAATTCGTGAGTTGCAAGGCCCTAAAGGGTTAGGCGATTTTCTTAATTTGGGTACAAAAAGGCATTTTTTCAAGCAGCAAGCTGATATTTTTCAGAGCCTGTCTGGTTCTCAGCCCAAGATTAATAGCCCTGATTAATCTTTTCTAATGTGTCGATAAATAATACAGCCAATAATATCGTTGTCTTGCAGCCGATGACGAATACGTTCAGCTTTTCGTTTTCGACTGAAAGGGCCTAATTGAACGCGATGCCAAGTATTGCCATCAGCCTGTGTTTGAATAATGTCAGAAGAGTAACCTGTCATACCAATACGAGCTTTTAATTCATCTGCTGGTTGCTGATTTTTAAACGAACCACAGGGCATTAAGTAATAATATTTGTCGAGATCATAGGGGAGCTTGAGATCCTCAGCGGGGATCTTAACTTCTTTGTTAATCAATTCTTCATGCAAATCATAAATAGGAACATCGTTTGCAGTATCTTTTTTAACGGTTTCTTTTTTCTTCTTTTTGGTAGGTGTTTTTCTTGATAGTTCTTTAACTTCACTATTTTTATGGATCACCTGAGGCGATGACTTGCTCGGCTTAAACCATTTTAAATAGACCAGTCCGCTAACTAAGATAATGACAGCAAGAATTGTTATCAACCAAAGTAATAGTGGCGCAGTGTTTTTCTTTTTACGACTAGCTCCACGTTTTTTATTGGGTTTTTTTTTGGCGTAATCTCTAGGCATAAATGAATTGAGCTTAAATTAAATTTTGATTTTACATTTGTTCTGGCGCGTTCACGGCAAGTAAACTTAATCCATTAAGTAATACTTGCTTGGCGGCACTAATCAGACAAAGACGAGCGTTTCTAAGATTAATATCATCGACAATAAATTTTTCAGCATTGTAATAGGTATGAAAGTCGTTGGCCAAGTCACGTAAGTAATGCGCAATTATATGAGGCTCTAATGTTGTAGCTGCTGATTGAATAAGCTCAGGGTATTTTGATAAACGATCAATTAAAGCCACTTCATAGTCGTTAGTTAAACATTGCAATTGTTCGAGGCCTAAGTTTTTATCAAATGTTATGCTTTGTTCTTGCAGTTGTCTAAACACAGAACAAATTCTTGCATGAGCATATTGAATATAATAAACCGGATTTTCATTGGTTTGAGAAGCTGCTAATTCAAGATCAAATGTCATTTGTGATTCGGCTCGACGGGCAGCTAAAAAATAACGTGTGGCGTCTTTGCCGACTTCGTCGATAATATCTCTGAGGGTCACATAACTACCAGCTCTTTTTGATATTTTAACTTCTTCACTACCGCGCATAACAGTAACCATTTGGTATAAAGAGTAATCGGGGAAACCTTCTTTAATGCCTTCTTCTAAAGCTTGTAAACCAGCTCTAACACGAACGACTGTACTGTGATGATCAGAGCCTTGTACATTGATAACGCGCTGAAATCCTCGATTCCATTTATTTTTATGATAAGCAACATCAGGAACAAAGTAAGTGTAACTACCATTAGATTTTCGCATGACTCTGTCTTTATCGTCACCAAAGTTAGTTGTTTTTAACCAGAGTGCACCATCTTTTTCATAAGCATGTCCGTTGTTAATGATTTGTTCAACAACTTGTTCGACACTTTTATCTTCATATAGTGAAGACTCGAGAAAAAAAACATCAAACTCAACGTCAAAGGCTTTAAGATCTAAGTCTTGTTCTCGGCGTAAATAGGCAACTGCGAACTCGCTGATTGCGGGTAAATTTTTTGGGTCTTTTTGTCCGGTGACATGTTTATCTTCGGCATCAACTTTTTCGCCATTCATATAATCTTTGGCAACATCATTGATATATTCACCTTTATACCAATCATCTTGCCAATCTTTTGAAGTCGGTGATATTTGTTGGCATCTTGCTTGAACCGATAGGCCTAAATTATTAATTTGTTGGCCAGCATCGTTGTAATAAAACTCCCGAGTCACTTTCCAACCAGTTGCTTCTAATAGGCGACAGATACAATCACCTAAAACAGCATTACGGCCATGACCAATATGCAAGGGGCCTGTTGGGTTTGCTGAAACAAATTCTACTTGTACTGATTGTTCTTGACCTATATTGCAGCGACCAAAATGTTCTTTCTCATCGAGGATAGTTTGAATAACTTGAGTCGAAGCGGCTTGATTGATAAAAAAGTTAATAAATCCTGGACCAGCAATTTCTAATTTATCAATTTGTGGGTGTGAGCCGAGCTGCTCAATAATAAGCTGAGCAATCTCTCTTGGTGGTTTGCCTGCAGGCTTAGCAACAACCAAAGCTATGTTAGAAGCAAAATCGCCGTGTGCTCGATCTTTGGTATGAGTAATGTTTGCAGAAACCGTAACTGAAGGTGGCAAAACCCCTTGAATTTTAAGGGATTCGACAGCTTGATTAAGCCAAGTTTGCACGGCTGACTTCATTAAAAATGCCTTTTATATCATTTGGTTAAAAGACAAAATTAATTTAAATTATGTCTTGCTGATGTAAAAGGCGTATTATGTCAAAAAATCAGGGGTCTTGGCTAGGTTTGTTAGACTTAAGTTTTATTTAAGCAGAAGCTTTTTGTGAAGCAATATAAACTTGCAAGTCATCATAACCGCCGATATGTGTGTCCCCATGAAAAATCTGTGGCACTGTACGTACTGGCTTGCCAATGGTTTTTTCCATATCTTCATGACTAATTCCTTCAGCCCAAATGTCAATATACTTATATTCAAAACCTTTCATTTCACAAAGCTGTTTTGCTCTAACACAAAAACCACAGCCAGGACGGCCAAAAATGGTAAATTGTTTCATAATAACTTCTCCTAATTAAGTACTCGTAAAATACTTAAATGCGATTAACTCAATAATCTATATCATGCAAAAATCTACAGATTTAGTCTAATTCAATTAGTCTATTCACCTAATAGGATCAGATAATAACTAAGAACTAATAATAATAACCAATAAATGAATTAGTTATATTGTTCCTTTTCTCAATCTTGTAGAATTTACATTTACTATCGGATAGACGGTTAGTGGGCTTTAAAAGTCACATTTTATTTAAAATCAATAGGTTAAAGAGATATAAATGAGTCGAATATTTTTGAATGATTTGCAAGTTCAGATTAATGAATTACATGATTCTGGTCTATATAAAGACGAAAGAGAGATTAGCTCGCAGCAACAAGCTAGGGTTCAGGTTGCAAATCAACAAGTTATAAACTTTTGCGCTAATAATTATTTAGGTCTAGCGAATCACCCTGAGCTTATTCAAGCGGGACAGGAAGCTTTAGATACTTGGGGCTATGGTATGGCTTCAGTCCGTTTTATTTGTGGGACTCAAGAAGTTCATAAAACTTTGGAAGCGCGTATTAGTCAGTTTTTAGGGATGCAAGATACCATTCTTTATTCATCTTGTTTTGATGCCAATGGTGGGTTGTTTGAAACTATTTTAACCGCTGAAGATGCAATTATTTCAGATGCTTTGAATCATGCTTCTATTATTGATGGTGTCAGGCTATCTAAGGCAAAGCGTTTTCGTTATGCCAATAATGATATGGCTGATTTAGAAGCTCAATTGATTGCTGCCAATGAAGCGGGCGCTCGTTATAAATTAATAGCAACCGATGGTGTTTTTTCTATGGATGGCTACATTGCTAACTTGCAAGGTATCTGTGACTTGGCCGATAAGTATGATGCCATGGTGATGGTGGATGATTCACATGCTGTTGGGTTTATTGGCGAGAATGGCCGAGGTACACATGAGCATTGTGATGTTATGGATCGCGTCGATATTATTACGGGCACTTTAGGTAAAGCTTTAGGTGGTGCTTCTGGTGGTTATACTTCTGGTAAAAAAGAAATTATAGAATGGTTAAGACAGCGGTCACGGCCTTATTTATTTTCAAATACTTTAGCGCCAGTCATCGCGGCAGCTTCGGTTAAAGTTTTAGATTTATTAGAAAGTGGTAATGGTTTACGTAAAAAACTGAATGCTAATGCTAGTTATTTTCGTGAAAAAATGAATCGGTTAGGTTTTGAGTTATTGCCCGGTGAACATCCCATTATTCCCGTTATGTTAGGTGATGCTTCGTTGGCGAAAAAATTTGCTGATGAAATGTTGCAAGAAGGTATTTATGTCGTTGGTTTTTCTTTTCCTGTTGTACCAAAAGGGCAAGCTAGAATTCGAACACAAATGTCGGCGGCTCATGACTTTTCTCATATAGACCAAGCTGTTGCTGCTTTTGAAAAAGTAGGTAAAAACTTAGGGGTGATTGAGTGAAGTCATTAACAAAAACTTTTCCTAAAGAGGGTATCTGGTTAGTTGATACTGATAAGCCATCTATTGGTCATAATGATGTTTTAATTAAAATTAAAAAGACGGCAATTTGTGGTACTGATATGCATATTTACAATTGGGATGAATGGTCACAAAAGACTATCCCTGTACCTATGACGGTTGGTCATGAATTTGTTGGTATTGTTGAAGCTATGGGTCAAGAAGTTCAAGGTTTTAGTATTGGCGATCGGGTTTCTGGCGAAGGGCATATTACTTGTGGCTACTGCCGTAACTGTAAAGCAGGACGTCGTCACTTATGTCGTAATACTATTGGGGTTGGTGTTAATCGCAGTGGTGCTTTTGCTGAGTATTTATCAATTCCTGCCGTGAATGCATTTAAGCTGCCAGATGATATTAGTGATGATATGGCAGCTATTTTTGATCCGTTTGGTAATGCTGTGCACACGGCTTTATCGTTTGATTTGGTGGGCGAAGATGTTTTGATTACTGGCGCTGGTCCAATTGGTATTATGGCTGCGGCAGTTTGTCGTCATGTAGGTGCACGTCATGTTGTGATTACTGATGTGAATGACTTTCGTCTTAATTTGGCTAAAAAAATGGGCGCTACTCGAGTCGTTAATGTTACTCAACAAAACTTAAAAGAAGTGATGAGTGACTTAGGTATGACAGAAGGTTTTGATGTTGGGCTAGAAATGTCAGGTGCGCCTTCTGCAGTTCAGTCAATGTTAGCGACTATGAACAATGGTGGCAAGATTGCCATGTTAGGTATTCCGCCATCTGATATGGCGATTGATTGGAATGATGTGATTTTTAAAGGGTTAAAAATCAAAGGTATTTATGGTCGAGAAATGTTTGAAACTTGGTATAAAATGACCACGCTTTTACAATCGGGTTTAGATATTTCATCCATTGTTACTCACCAGTTTGATATTAATGATTTTCAACAAGGTTTTGATATTATGGGTTCGGGTCAATCGGGTAAAGTCATCTTGAATTGGTAAAAAGAATTTGAATTGGTGAAACACAACGGTAGCTAGTTTTTTTACAGTCTTTCTAATTCAAGTCATGTGTTTAGGAATAAGTTTTACTGGAAAATATATTGCGTGAAAAGAATTTCTTCGATTAAATCTTTGTTTGTCTCTTCTTTCAGCACTTCAGCTACTCGTGTGGTGGCCTGTTGACGTAATTCTTCTCTTTTTTCTAAGCTTTTAATGGTTTCAGTATCTTGGCGATTAAAAAAATCAATAAGTGCATCCTGTATTAGAGGTAAATGAAACTCAACAAGATCATAGTTGTCTTGGCTTCTAACACTCACATGTATTTGAACCACAACATAACCTAATTTTTTGCCGGTATTTTGATAGAAAGTCAAAATATTAGGATCGATGCGGTAATACATGAGAGGCTCTTTAGACTCTTCTCCCTCTTCAGCTAGAAGCGGCTGGTTGAAAGTCAACAAGGTAAGAACTGAAAGGCTATTTATTAAGCAAAACAGATAAAAATACTTTTTCATAAAATCAAAATCGAGTTTTGAGCCAGATACATATGAATAAAGTATAGTTGGAAATAAACTACAAAGTGGGTTTTCTCGGCTTTATTTTATATTTATTGCTTTGCAGATAGGCTTATTAGCCGGGCTCAATAGGTATAATTAATTATTAATAGCTAATGGTTAATGAATTATTTAATCTCAATCATTTCAAAATCTTGTTTGCTTACGCCACAGTCGGGGCATAGCCAGTTTTCAGGGATATCTTCCCAACAAGTGCCTGGCTTAATGCCATCTTCTGGCCAGCCTTTTGATTCGTCATAAATCCAGCCGCAAACGATACATTGCCATTTTTTCATCAATAGAGCCTTCGACTTACTTAAATTTTCTGTTAAGGATTAATATCTAGTTGCATTTTGCTATAATCTGAAGCTCATACATTAATGGATACTATTTTGTATTTAGAATTAGAACCTAAAGCTTTTTCATTACTTGCTGAGCAAGGCAGCCTGACCCAGCGATTTAAACAAGCTATGGGTAGCAAGCCTAATCTAACACGCTTGTATCAGGGTCGCCAGTTTGTTTCTTCTGATGAAAGACAAATGTTAGCGATTAAACCACGCCAAATGGCAATGGTGAGAGAAATTAAAATGGGCAATATTGACCAAGCCTGGTTATTTGCCCGCACGGTTGTTCCATTAAAAACGTTATTAGGTTCAGCCAGACGAATTTGTGCACTTGATGAAACGCCAATTGGTAAAATTCTATTTGGTCGGCAGGGAGCTGAACGTAAATCAATGAAAATTGAGTTAACTTCTGATTTACCAAAAACGTTAATTGATATGGATATTAATATTGAGCATCCTTTATGGGAGCGTTGCTCTATTTTTGAATTTTCTGCGGGGCCATTAATGGTTTCTGAAATTTTCCTTCCTGATTGTCCTGTTTATAAACATTCCAATAATAATAGTTCTGCTTATGCGGCGTAATAAACAGCCTTTAAAAATCACCTTTTGGGGAACTTTGAGTTTGATGCTGAAAGAGGGTTTATTGAGTGTCAAACAAAAAGTTTTTTCTGCACACTGGCAAGAACGTTTAGATCAGTATGGTTTATTGATGCGAGTTGATAAACCTATCGGTTTTTTTCTATTGCTTTGGCCAACTTTATGGGCGCTTTGGTTGGCTGCGGATGGTTCGCCCGATCTATCTTTGTTAGTTATTTTTTTCGTTGGTGTTTTTTTAATGCGTTCAGCTGGCTGTGTAATTAATGATTACGCCGATCGTCGTTTTGATAGTAAGGTTTCTAGAACTAAAAATAGACCTATGGCGACAGGTAACGTCACGGAAAAAGAAGCGTTAACTATTTTTATTGTTTTAGCTTTGTTAGCTTTTGGTCTAGTTTTATTAATTAATCAAAAAGCAGTGATGTTATCTGTTGTTGCACTAGCTATTGCGACAATTTATCCCTTTATGAAAAGAGTCACTTATTTCCCTCAGTTAGTTTTAGGGGCAGCCTTTTCTATGTCAATTCCTATGGCTTATGTAGCGACTAATAATGAGCTTCCTGGTGTGATTTGGTTAATTTATATTGCGAATTTATTGTGGGTTTTAGCTTATGATACTTTGTATGCAATGGTCGATAAGAAAGATGATATAAAAGCCCATATTAAATCAACTGCTATTTTATTTGGGGAAGCGGATTTACAATTAATTGCAACCATACAAGGCATGTTTATCTTTGGTATGGCTTTAGTTGGTATTCATTACGAGCTTAATTATTGGTATTACCTTGGTCTAGTTGCTGCAATTGGTTTTATTTGTTGGCAATTATGGCATTGTAGAGATAGAGAAGCAGAAAAATGTTTTACTGCTTTTCTTAACAATAATTGGGTTGGCTTTTGTATCTTCTTAGGTATTATTTTGGCGAAGGGCTCAGTCAGTTGATCGGCAAGCCCTTGGAAGATATTGTTGTTTAAAGTATTTTGAATCACATTGCCAAATGTAATCACCACTCGTTGAGAGTTTTGGTACTAAAATCAAATAGGCGGTTTCAATTGGTTCGGGTTGAGTATAACTGATTTTTATCATGCCATTTTTTTGTAATTCATATCGATAGTTTTCTTTTTCTGGTGGTGTCCAGTTAGCTTTCTGAAAATTATTAGGCCAATAACCAGTTTCTTTTGCATATTGAGCAATCGCTAATTTACCGGGTTCTGCTAGCTGATAACTTTCGTCAACTTGAGCGCGAATGCTGTAGTCTTGGTAGGCAGGTAAAGCAATTGCAGCGATAATTCCACTGATAGGTACTAATAAAACTAGAAAAATTATACCAAAAATAGCACCAGCTGACATACCCGTTGGTGGTGACTGTACAGCTGCTTGAACTTGTTGAGGACCAAAATTGTTGTTTACAACCAAGGTTTTAGCAATCATATCATGCAAGGCTTGTTTTTTACCGGTAAAGGCTGCTAATAGGTAACCGATACTAAAGCTTAAAGAACTTAAAATGCCAGCCCATTGTCGACCTGTTGCATGTATAAAGCTTATTTGTTGTCCATCCAAGTCGGTAACTTTAATACCTAATGCTCGTTTTCCTAGTGTGGCTTGAGCTGAGGAGCTTTCTTGTATAGAAAAATATAACCACCATAATAAATAATAAAGTGAATATAACAAAAGTACTTTATCAGAAGATTCATCGTTTAAACTAGCTAGTTCAATATTACTTGAAAAAACAGTAAAAAATATAATTGCTATTAATATAGCAAAAACAATTACATCAATTAGGTAGGCAAAAAAGCGTTTCCAAAATCCAGCAAAAATAAAACCGCCCACGGCGGCTAGTTCGCCACTTGCTGGTGGTTGATAGGGTGATGAATCATGACGAGTTGTATCCAATCCTGACATACGCGCGCCACAACTGTTACAAAAGCGGTTAGCATAGGGGTTACTAGCTTGACAAGATGGGCAGGTAATCTTGGTTGAGTCATTCATATATAAATAACGTCCTTCGTATTTCTTATTTTATAGAGCCTTGATATTATAGTTAATTGCAATTTTAACTGATTTATCTCATATGTCTTATCATAGATTAAATCATATAAAAGTTAAACGTCATTTCTTATTTCAAATTTAGGCTTAGGCTAGTTATATTTTGTTACGTTATTGATATTAGAATAAGTTAGGAAAATGTTAGTATATCAGCCTATTAGACAACTTTACGGAGTGTATTGATGAGTCAAGTTAAGAGTGTAATTAAGCTATTAGTTTTGGCCTTTAGTCTGGTGAGCTTAGCTTCTTTAGCTAAAACACAAGATGACAGTCGAGGGTTTACCGTCAAAATTGGTGACCCATTACCAAGTTTTAGCATTGAGCTTGATGATGGGAGAAAACTAAAGCCAGAAGATTTTAAAGGTAAAGTGGTTATGTTGCAGTTTACCGCTAGCTGGTGTGGCGTATGTATTCATGAAATGCCGTTTATCGAAAAAGAAATTTGGCAAAAACATAAAAATAACAAAGACTTTATGTTAATTGGTGTTGATATCGATGAGCCATTGGATGTTGTTAAAGAGCTTGCTCAAGATACAGGTATCTCTTATCCACTGGGTTTAGATCCAGGCAGTAAAATCTTTGAATTATTTACTGAAGAGTACGCAGGCGTTACTCGCAATGTGATTATTGATAAAACCGGTAAAATTGTTTTTCTAACCCGTTTGTTTGAGCGTAAAGAATTTAATCAAATGAAAGCAGTTATCGATAAATTACTATCGGCTTAAGCGAAGATTTTTGTTAGAATCCACACTTGAATTTATTCAAAATGTTAATTAACTTAAATTTTTATAGGAAAAACAATGAGTAACGTATTTGTTGCGATCCTTATGGGATCGGATTCTGACTGGCCTGTTATGCAAAATACCCACACTGTTTTAAAGGACTTGGGTCTTCGAGTTGAGGTTAAAGTTACTTCGGCGCATCGTACGCCTGAAGCAACTCACAACTATGTTAAAGATGCTGAGTCTCGAGGTTGTCAGGTATTTATTTGTGCAGCAGGTTTGGCTGCCCATTTGGCTGGTGCTGTTGCTGGCTTAACAACACGCCCTGTTATTGGAGTGCCTATGGATGGTGGGCCATTAAAAGGTCAAGATGCACTGCTTTCTACAGTGATGATGCCGGCTGGTGTTCCAGTTGCAACCGTTGCGATTGGTAAAGCAGGTGCCAAGAATGCCGGTTACTTAGCCGCTCAAATGTTAGGTGTTGCTGATCCAGAAGTTGCACAGCGTGTTGCTGCTGATCGTAAAGCTAATGCTGAAGCAGTTATTGCTAAAGATGCTGAGTTACAAAAAACGTTAAATAACTAAATTTTTTTAGGGTGGTTGTTTGACCATAAAATGCTAACCCGTTGGCGATTACAGTGCATTGATCAAGCCTTAACACAAGGCGGGATTATCGCTTACCCAACTGAGTCAGTTTATGGTTTAGGATGTGATCCTGAACAACCTTTAGCGTTAGAGCGATTGCTTAATGTAAAGCGTCGCTCTTTTCATAAAGGTTTGATCATTCTTATCAGTAATATTGATCAAGCTTTACCTTATATACAACCATTAAATGAACAACAAACTCGCTTAATTTTAAAAAATAATGCCCGTGCGACTACTTGGCTCATTCCTCGCTCTGATCATTTACCTGAACTACTTTATGGCCAATCTGATAGAATTGCCATACGTTTAACTCGGCATCCTATAGCCAAGTCAATTTGTGACTATACTGATAAAGCGTTAGTATCAACTAGTTGTAATTTATCGGGTAAACCACCCATGAAATATGCTTTTGAAGCGCGTAATAAAATGTCGGCGCATATTGATCAAGTCGTTGCTGGTGAATGTGAACAGCAATCACCATCGAAAATTATTGATTTGCTCACAGGGAACATTATTCGGAACTAAAAAAGTTAAGAAAAAACTATGACAAATATTAATATTGAATCCGTTAAAAGCTACTTAACTGATTTACAACAGTCAATTTGTGATGGGCTTGAAAGGCTCGATGGTAAAGCTCAATTTGTTACTGATGATTGGAAGAAAAAAGAAGGCGGTGGTGGTTGTACACGAGTGATTTCAGATGGCGCAGTATTTGAAAAAGGGGGCGTTAATTTTTCTCATGTGATGGGAAAAGAACTGCCTGCCTCAGCAACGGCCGCAAGAAATGAACTAATTGGTAGAAGTTTTCAAGCTATGGGGGTTTCATTGGTGACACATCCTTTGAATCCTTATGTGCCGACATCACATATGAATGTTCGGTTTTTTATTGCTGAAAAGCCTGGTTGCGATCCTGTATGGTGGTTTGGTGGCGGTTTTGATTTAACACCTTATTATGCTTTTGAAGAAGATTGTGTTCACTGGCATCAAGTGGCTAAGCAGGCTTGCGAACCACTCACTCAAACGAGTTATGAAAAATATAAGCAATGGTGCGATGATTATTTTTATATCAAACATCGTGATGAGCAACGCGGAATAGGTGGTTTGTTTTTTGATGATTTAAATCAACCAGGTTTTGAAAAAAGTTTTGAGTTTATGGCAAGTGTTGGTGACCATTATTTGAAAGCTTATGTGCCTATTGTTGAAAAACGTTGTGAAATAAATTTTTCCGAAAAACAAAAAGCGTTTCAAAAAATGCGTCGAGGACGTTATGTTGAGTTTAACTTGGTTTATGACCGAGGCACCTTGTTTGGCTTGCAAACAGGCGGTCGTACTGAATCAATTTTAATGTCATTGCCTGCAGATGTTGGTTGGTATTACAACTGGCAAGAAGAAGAAAATAGTGAAGAAGCTCGTTTAACAGATTATTTTCTTCAACCTAAAGACTGGCTGGTAAATGGTTAATAAAGCCATATAAAAAATACTATGTTGATAAGCTATATCGATAAGGTCTCGTTAGATCAAACCTTATTAGATAATACTTTGTGAGAAAAATTATGATAGATGATAAAAATCAAGCTGGCTATCCTTTTAAACGTCCTAGAAGGATGCGTACGGATGATTTTTCCCGTCGTTTAATGAGAGAAAATAAGTTAACCACTGATGATTTAATTTATCCTGTTTTTGTTTTAGAAGGAAAAAATCAATTAGAAGATGTTCCATCAATGCCTGGTGTAAAAAGAAAAACTTTAGACCATCTATTAGTTGAACTTGAGCAAGTAGTTGATTTAGGTATTCCTGCCATTGCGTTATTTCCAGTTATTGGTCAAAATAAAAAGTCATTATTAGCTGAAGAGTCTTATAACCCTAAAGGTTTAGTTCAAAGCATCATTCCACAAATCAAGAATCAATTTCCAGAGCTAGGGATCATTACTGATATTGCCCTTGACCCTTATACGAGCCATGGCCAAGATGGTGTGATTGATGATGAGGGTTATGTTTTAAATGAAGAAACCAAAGCAATTTTAGTTAAACAAGCATTAAGTCATGCACAAGCTGGTGCTGATATTGTTGCGCCTTCAGATATGATGGATGGCCGCATTGGTGCTATTCGTCAAGTCTTAGAAGAGAATGATTTTACTAAGACTAAAATACTGGCTTATTCAGCTAAGTATGCTTCATCTTTTTATGGCCCATTTCGCGATGCAGTTGGAACGGCGATTAATTTAGGTCAATCAGATAAACGCAGTTATCAAATGGACCCAGCTAATGGTGATGAGTCATTACATGAAATTGCATTAGATTTAAATGAAGGTGCTGATATGGTTATGGTTAAACCAGGCATGCCTTATCTTGATGTGATTTATCGTATTAAACAAAAGTTTAAAGTGCCGACTATGGCTTATCAAGTGAGTGGTGAATACGCTATGTTAAAAGCGGCTGCTCAACAAAATTGGTTGGATGAAAAACAATGTGTTTTAGAAGCCATGATGAGTTTTAAGCGTGCAGGTGCTGATGCAATACTGACTTATTATGCAAAAGAAATAGCAGGTTGGCTTGCCGACAAATAGGCTTAGCAATTATCTAAAATCCTTAATCAATAATCATATAAATAGGAAAAAACAAATGGCTCACTTAAAACCATTAGATGCATCTGCTAGTCCTGAGCTTGCTGAAGACTTTGCTATTTTTGAAGAAATTCTTGGTTTTGTGCCAAATAGCTTACTCACTATGCAACGTAAACCGGAAATGGTTAAAGCTTTTGGGATTTTAACAAAAGCAACGATGTCAAAAGAAAATGAAGTCGACTTAGGCTTTATGCGTCTCATCGCTCACTTTGCTAGCCGAGCCGTGGGATGTCAGTATTGCGAAGCGCACTCATTGATTGCGGCTAATATTCATGGTGTTTCCCAAGAAAAGTTAGATGCTATTTGGGAATACAAAACCAACGACTTATATACTGAAGCGGAACGAGTAGCGCTTGATTATGCATTGGCGGCTGGTTCGGTACCTAATGGTGTAACAGAAGAGCTAATGGAGCAAATGAAAAAACATTGGACTGAAAACCAAATTGTTGAAATTTTAGGTGCTGTTTGTTTATATGGCTTTCTCAATCGCTGGAATGATTCGATGGCAACCGATTTAGAAGAGTCGCCTCTTGCTATGGGTAAACACGTGTTATCTCAGGGTGGTTGGGATGGCGGTAAACATGTTAAGTAGTTTAATCTATATTGCTTGAGTGATGCTTTTTAAATTAGATGGATTACACAGAATGATTAAAATAATGTTGCTAAAATTCAATAATCAAAATATGGAATAAAAAAATGAAAAGAAGAAGTTTTATTGCAGCAGCCGGTTCGGCAACTTTATTAGGGGCTTGTGGACAACCACAAGATTTATCTAATCAAGGAACGTCGAAAAGAAATCAGAAAACTTATAAATGGAACATGATAACTACCTGGCCGCCAGGTTTCCAAGGGCTCGGCACTGGTGCAGAGTATCTAGCTAAGCTAATTGAAGAAATGAGTAGTGGCCGAATTAGAGTTAAAGTTTTTGGTGCTAATGAATTAGTACCGGCATTGCAGGTTTTTGATGAAGTTTCTTCTGGCAGTGTGGAAATGGGACATGGTGGTGCTTATTACTGGAAAGGTAAATTGCCTGCGGCACCATTTTTTTGTGCTGTGCCTTTTGGTTTGGAAGCTGACCAAATGAATGCTTGGTTATTAAAAAGCGATGGTTTGCAATTATGGCAAGAATTATATGCACCTTTTAACCTAGTACCTATGCCTGCAGGCAATACCGGTATGCAAATGGCTGGTTGGTTTAACAAAGAAATTAATAGCATTGAAGATCTTAAAGGTTTAAAAATGCGTATTCCAGGTTTAGGTGGCGAAGTTCTAAAGAAAGCTGGTGGTACGCCTGAATTAATTGCTGGTGGCGAAATTTTTTCTGCATTAGAAATGGGAAGAATTGATGCGGCTGAATTTGTTGGTCCTTATAATGATTTAGCCTTTGGATTTTATAAAGCCGCTAAACATTATTATTATCCAGGTTGGCATGAGCCTTGTGCAACTTTAGAAGCAATTATTAATAAGCAAGCTTTTGATTCTTTACCGGATGACTTAAAAGAAATTGTTAAGTCAGCTTGTCTACAAGTTAATAATGATATGCATGCAGAATTCTCTGCAAAGAATGCTGAGTCATTAAAAGTTTTGGTCGAACAACATGGTGTTGTGCCGAAACGACTACCTCAAAAAGTTTTAGATTATTTAGAACAAATTTCTGAAACACTTGTTGCTGAAATAGCTAACACTAATGAATTATCGAAGCGTATTTATGATTCATATAGCCGCTTTAAGAAAAACACTCAAGATTGGAAGAAAATTAGTCGTAGTTTGTAGCACAAGAGGAGAAGAGCCAGAATGAAATATATTTCAGCTATAATATTTGGAATAGCGTTAAGCAATGCGGTATTTGCGAAACAAATTTTGCCTGTCGAACACTTACAGCAAAAGCCAGTAAGTTTATCAGTTAAAGTTAAAAATTTAGTTGCTTCACCTGTGCTTGTTCTACCCGCACCAGACATGACTAAAGTTAAAAGCCTTGAGAATAAATTCACCAAAACATATCACTTTGCCATACCTTATGAAAAGAAAGCTTCTTACACAGACAGTGGTGAATGGAGCACATTAGATGATATGGCTGTTTGGCGATTGGAGGTTCAAGCTAAAGGTAGTTATTCGCTCAACTTTGGTTTTGAAAAAGTTTTTTTACCGAGTGGTGCGAAATTATTTATTTATACACAGGATCATAAAGAAGCGATTGTTTTTACAGAAGAGGACAATAAGCGGCATAAGCAAATTTGGACGCCTGTTTTTGAAACTGAAAAGGTTATTATTGAAATTAATGTTCCGATTAGTGCTAAAGAAAAATTAACCTTTGATTTAAC
>CAYPMT010000041.1:0-18105 GCA_964411875.1 uncultured Kangiellaceae bacterium | reverse complement strand
TTGCATCGATATTTAATACTATATTAATCACATAGTTATTAGTTACTAAAACTACTTTTTGTTATTAAACTATTCTGGCCGCCGATAAGCTTTCAAACTCGACTGGGTTCGACAAGCTTCTTCTCGTTTTTTATCTTCACTCAAATCAGTAGAAAATAAATCATTACCAACATCATGTAATTCAGCAAGGCGCTCTTCCATTTCAACTTGTGATTCTAGGTTACCTTCATATTTGATATGTTTTATATTCACGGCTAACTCACGCTGAAAATAATAACCAACTAACAAACTACGATGGCAATTAATTGGATCTTTTTCTGCACACATTATTGCAATTCGCATGCCTTTGTCTAAACCCGCTTGTAAACGTTTAGCGCCTTGTAAAAATAATGGTGAATACATCAAGCGATCAAATTGTATTTGATTATTTTCATTATAATATTGATCTTCATTAGAGCGAGGGCCTAATTCATCACCCAAATAAACATAATAAATATCTTCAGCTTTAAGTGTTTCCGCTAAAGATTCTCGGCGGTAGTCAGGGAAAGCTTTACTATAAGGAACCGAGCGAACGTCGGCAACCGCATTAATTTTATGCTGATGAAGTTGTTCAAGAAATAATTCGATAGGTTTCGTTGCATAGCCTATCGAATAAAGTTCACAAGTGTTCATGAAAACTATTTAGGTTGTCATTGGTTTGCTTTCGATAAGCGAAACATCAATATAATTAACTCTAACTAACTTAATTCGGCGAGTGTCGGCTGAAACAATTTCAAACTTAAGGTTATCAATTTCAATACTCTCATCACGCGCTGGCATATGGCCAAAAGCTTGCATTAGTATTCCACCGATGGTGTCATACTCTTCAGCACTTAACTGAACGTTAAAATATTCATTAAACTCTTCAATTTCTACACGAGCTTTAACATTAAAAGTATTATCGGCAATTTTATGAATATTATCTTCTTCTTCATCGATATCATATTCATCTTCTATTTCACCAACAATTTGTTCCAATACATCTTCAATGGTAATTAAACCTGCGACACCACCATATTCATCGACAACAATCGCCATATGATTTCGGTTTGATCGAAACTCTTTAAGTAACGCATCAAGTCGTTTACTTTCAGGAATAATAACCGCTGGCCTTAAGTAATCCCTTAATGAAAACTTAAGCTTGTCATCACTTGCTGACTGAGCTGAAAAATGCAATAAATCTTTTGCTAACAAAATACCTTCAATGTCATCACGATTATCGCCAATCACAGGAAAGCGTGAATGGCCCGAATCAATAACGCAAGCCATCATAGACTTAAAGTCCATTTCTTCATCAATGCTGACCATTTCGGGTCTTGGTATCATAATATCTCTCGCTTGCAACTCAGAGATATGCATAACACCTAACATCATAGAAAGTAGTTCAGAAGTAATTAATGTGTTTTCTTGTGCTGTAGAAAGGATCTCAATCAGTTGATCACGATCTTGAGGGGTTTCTTTGAAAAGCTTAACAAATTTTTCGAACCAACTCCGCGGGTGGGGTGTTTCGTCTTCCATTAAAAGGATACTCTTATTTATATGTCTAACCTCATAAGTGTAGCAAATCCACTCTATTTCGGAAAATACTATTTTATGACGAGTTAGTCGTTCTTAGCGGTAAAGCTATATAGATACTTAGTTTAAAAAGCAAAATGCCATACCCTAAGAGCATGGCATTTTATTAAAGGGATAGTAACTGATTATTCTTGAGATTCAGTCGCTTCACTTTTGGGTTCGCTAGACTTATTTTCAGTTTCAGCTGGCGCTTCAATTAACGCTTTCATGCTTAAACGAATACGACCTTGTCTATCGATTTCTAAAACTTTAACGTCGATTTCATCGCCAACAGAAAGGTGGTCAGAAACTTTGTTTACACGCTCATGAGCAATTTGTGAAATATGAACTAAGCCTGTCTTATTACCCATAAAGTCAACAAAAGCACCGAAGTCGGCTATCTTAGCAACCTTACCGTTATAAACTGTACCTTCTTTAACGTCTTCAGTTAACTCTTTAACTTTTTGTACAGCTAAATCAGATGCTTCTTTCTCAACAGCAGCAATTTTAACCGTACCATCTTCTTCTATTTCAATCGTTGCACCTGTCTCTTCTGTTAGCGCTCGAATAGTTGCGCCACCTTTACCAATCACGTCACCAATTTTTTGTGGATCGATTTTAACGGTTGTAATACGAGGTGCATAAGGCGAAATATCTGTTTTTGCTGTACCAATTGCTTCATTCATTACTTTAAGAATATGTAAACGACCACCTTTAGCTTGATGAAGTGCTTTTTCCATAATTTCTTGATTGATGCCTTCAATTTTAATATCCATTTGTAATGCAGTAATACCTTGCTCAGTTCCAGCCACTTTAAAGTCCATATCACCTAAATGATCTTCATCACCTAAAATATCCGAAAGAACAACATAGTTATCATTTTCTTTTACTAATCCCATAGCGATACCAGCAACAGGTGCTTTAACTGGAACACCGGCATCCATCAGTGCCAAGCTAGTTCCACAAACTGATGCCATAGAGCTTGAACCATTTGATTCAGTAATTTCAGAAACCACTCGAATCGTGTAAGGGAAATCTGCTTGCGAAGGAATGACCGCTTGAATACCACGCTTAGCCAATTTACCGTGACCAACTTCACGTCGCTTAGGTGCACCCATAAATCCAGTTTCACCAACGCAATAAGGCGGGAAATTATAATGCAGCATAAAGCTTTCTTTTGACTCGCCAAGCAAACCATCAACAATCTGTGAGTCACGCTCAGTACCAAGTGTTGCAACAACTATGGCTTGAGTTTCACCACGTGTAAAGAGTGCTGAACCATGCGTGCGAGGTAAAACACCGGTTCGAACATAAAGTGCTCTCACCATGTCATGCTCACGGCCATCAATACGTGGCTCACCAGCAATAACTCGATTTCTTACCACGGCTTTTTCAGTTTTAGAAAATGCCGCTAAAACATCTGCTTCAGCAGGTGAGTTTTCGCTATCAGAAACTAAAGCTTCAACAGTCGCTGCTTTAATTTCAGCAAGCTTCTCTTGGCGCTGCATTTTATCAGCTATAGCATAGGCTGATGTAATCGCTTGTTTAGCCTGATTTTCAACTTGATTAATAACGTCTGTATTTTCTGCTGGCGCCGCCCAATCCCATGATGTTTTACTAACTGCTTCAGCAAACTCATTAATGGCTCTAACGGCCACTTGCATTTCGGCAAAACCAAACATCACTGCACCTAGCATCACTGACTCAGAAAGCTCTTGCGCTTCTGACTCAACCATTAAGACTGCTTTTTCTGTACCGGCAACAACCAAGTCAAGTTGTGACTCAGCCATATCATCGGCCGAAGCATTCAAAATATAGTCGCCATTTTTATAACCAACTCGTGCTGCACCAACAGGTCCATGGAAAGGAATGCCAGAAATACTTAACGCTGCTGATGCACCCAGTAACGCGACAACTTGAGTATCAACTTGTGGGTTAATAGAAATAACGGTACAGACAACCTGAACTTCGTTTTTAAAACCTTTTGGAAATAAAGGACGCAAAGGACGATCAATTAAACGCGCAATTAATGTCTCTCCATCTGACGGTCGGTTTTCACGCTTGATAAAACCACTTGGGATTTTACCTGCTGCATATTTCTTTTCTTGATAGTTGACCGTTAATGGGAAAAAGCTTTGACCAGGGTTTGCTTCTTTTTTACCAACCACTGAAACTAAAATGGTCGTGCCATCGATATCAACAATGACGCAACCGGACGATTGACGAGCAATTTCGCCAGTCTCTAACGTAACCTGATGGCTACCATACTGAAATGACTTTTTTATTGGATTCACTTAAATTACCTTTTTACATTTATTAATGGGTCCTGATAAAACATTAATGACCCTTGTTCAATTTTATGTCTAGACTATTCAGTTAAGGCCTTATAAATTCCTAGTTTTAAACCTCTAGTTAAAGCAGTTTTACTCAACTGAATAACCTAGACACGCTTTTTAAAATCTCCGCTTATTAATGCGGACTATCATATAGTTAAGCGACAAAACGGCAAACTATATTAAAACTTTTTTACTAACTTATGGGCTGAAATTGTTACCCTAAAGATCACAAAAAGGGGCTATTCGCCCCTTTTCATCAAACTTTGTCATTTATCGACGTAATCCCAAACGACCAATTAAAGAAGTGTATCGATCAGCTTCTTTATCTTTTAAGTAATCGAGTAGTCGACGACGTTGACTAACCATTCTCAAAAGACCTCGACGAGAATGATGATCATGAATATGTTTTTTAAAGTGATCTTGCAAATGATTAATTTGGTGACTTAATAAAGCAACCTGAACTTCAGGAGAGCCTGTATCGCCTTCACCCAAAGCATATTCTGCAACAATTTCAGATTTTTGTTTCGCACTTAGTGACATAAATAACTCCAATTAATACAACTTTAACATTCAAACAACCCAGCCAATCACTAATTCAGCCAAGCTAAGAGGCGCGAATTGTACAGTAGACAAGGGATACAGGCAAGTATACAGGGTCTGCTGATCAAAATATTGAGTGCTTAATCAATTACAAATCAAGGTTAAGTGTTCATCAAGCTTATTTGCATAGGGAAAGAGCTTTCTATGTGATTGATATTCATCAAAATTTTTAAAAATATCAGCACCTTTTTCTGTACACTGGCGGATACGTTGCAATAAATTCAGTTGTCTGGGACTTAAATTGGCCTCTATAGCTTGTTTATCAGCTTTATCAGCTAAAAGACTGTTCAGTCGCGTGGCCTGTATTTCAGTTAATGGCAAATAACGAAATATTGCTGACTTTTTAAGATAATACTTCTGTTCATCCCAGCCTGGATCAGTCGCAGCGCTCACTTTAGTCGCCGGTAAAACTCGATCAGGGTATAAATCTTTAGCTAACCGATGTTGCTCTTCGTTATGTGTGTATATTTTATCCGCACATTTTTGCCCCATAGCATGCTTCATTAACTGTTTATAACTAACCTGCTCTGGTAAATAAGTCACATCCACAACTTCGAGCAATGGGCTTTTTATCCATCTCGACTGAGTGCTGACAACACCATTAATATCACCAAAAGCACGCTCTCCTTGCCAATAGCAAGCCATCCTAAAGGTTGCAACTTGTTGGCTAGCAAGACTAGATTGTTCCATTAATAATTTAAGATAAGTTGGCACGGTATGATTCATTGCCTGCAAAGCATTAATCATACGACCTAGTAGATAGTTTGTTGTGGTTGATGTACGACTTTTTGCCCGAGGAATAATATCAGCACCCTCTTTATTCAAAAATCGAATGACTGGATAGTTCCAATCAGGCTCATTATATTGTTTAAGGATTTTGGCATCGTACCCGTGTTTATTATTATAAATAAACACGGGTACAAACAAACTTTCAATCGCTTCAACTATTAACATATTGTTTAATGGGCCGGCACCAAAATCTCGACACCCCTTACACCCCGGTACTTCCTGAAACAATAAAAACACCGGCTTATTCTGAACAGACGCTATCTGCAAAGCTTTTTCAAGTGATCGATTCCAGTTCACTAAACCAACTTCTTTTGGGTTAGTTAGCGAAGAAAACTTTTTAAATTCAGCGACTTTTTTTATTGTTTTTATATCATCTGATAAAGATATTTCAGCATGACACTGCCATACCATTAACAGATTAATGAAGATCAAATAAAAAGCTTTTATAGAAAATTTCATTTTTAGCTCCCGTATAAAAAATTAACCTTAACATATCAATAGGGAAATAAAAGGCTATTAAATTCTTTTGTATTTAAATAGATTTAATCATCAGCTACTTAAATGTTGTCAGCAATTGTGATGTTTCATACAAGGGAAGCCCCATTACGCCCGAATAACTACCAGATAAGTATTGGACAAAAACAGCCGCAGCACCCTGTATAGCATAAGCTCCAGCTTTATCTGCTGGTTCACCTGTTTGCCAATACTGCTCAATTTCTGATAAATCAATGTTTCTAAAGGTGACATCACTCACTGAAAGCTCAACTTGTTGCTTAGTTTGATTAACTAAAGCAACGCCTGTCATAACCTGATGCTGTCGCCCTGATAACTGCTGTAACATTTCTATCGCGTGGCTTTTATCGCTTGGCTTACCTAATATTTTTCCATCTAAAACAACAATCGTATCCGAACCAAGAACAGGCTTTGTTTTCTCAGAGTCACTCAACTTATCTAAATCACAAAGTAAAGCCAAACCCGCTTGTGCTTTTTGAAGTGCAAGACGTTTTACATAGTCCTCTGCTTTTTCATTAACTTGCACCGACTCATCAATCTCAACCGATAAAAGCTTAAACTCGACATTAATCTGTTGCAATAACTCTTGTCGACGAGGTGATTTTGAGGCTAGGTAAATCATCAATGGCTTTTTCAAACTTATAAATTTATTAGGATCTGCTAGTTTAACCTAAACTTACAAGCCTCCACTATAAAGCAAACTTAACTCGTCATAAACTTTCAATTGCTTGTTATCAATGATAGTTTTATCATATAAATTCACGATGATTCAGAGATAACCTCTATGACTCTTAATGAATTGAGATATATTGTTGCTGTAGCCCGCACCCAACATTTCAGCAAAGCCGCTGAAGCCTGTCACGTCAGCCAGCCAAGTCTTAGTATTGCCGTGAAAAAGCTTGAGGATGAATTAGGTATTATCATTTTTCAACGAGGCAAACGCAAAGTTGATATTACGCCTGAAGGTGAAGCCGTTATTGAGCAGGCTCAAAGAGTTATTGAAGAAGCTGAAAAGCTCTCACAATTTAAAAATCTTCAAGCCAAACCTCTTGAGGGCACAATTAAGGTTGGTGCTATTTTTACTATTGGTCCTTATTTGTTCCCTCCATTAGTACCCTATATGCGAAAGCACTATCCTAAAATGCCATTACGTATTGATGAAGATTACACAGAAAGCCTACGCAGCAAGTTACTCAAAGCTGAAATTGATGTAGCGATTTTAGCTTTACCTTTTTCTGATTCATCCATTGAAACCATGGAAGTTTATGATGAAGACTTTATGCCACTCTTTTATGAGGGCCATCCTTTTTCTAACTTATCTGAAATTAATGTTGATAAAATTCATAGCTCGGAATTATTATTGCTTGGCAAAGGTAACTGCTTTCGTGATCAGGTTGTTGCAGCCTGCCCAAGCTGTCATTCCCCAAACATCGATCAAGATAACTGGATGGTTGGCAGTTCACTAGAAACGATCCGGCATATGGTCGCTATGCAACTAGGCATAACAGTAATGCCTGTCACTGCTTTGGCTAAACAAGCGGACTACCCTGGACTGGATACTAGACCTTTTGAATCACCAACACCTAAACGACGAGTTATACTGGCATGGCGTTCAAGTTTTCCTCGCAAAGAAGCAATTATAGTACTTGCAAAAGCTTTACAAGAATCGTTAACGGGTCAAGTTGATTTGTTACCACTTAAACAAGATTAATTAATGGAGTTTGCCTGTTGCAAACCGAGTTAAAAGACATTTCTGTTGCTAGTTTAAAAGGCGTCGGGGCTAAAATACTCGAAAAACTCGCTCAGTTAAGTATTAGCAATTTAGACGACCTACTTTTTCACTTACCACTTCGCTACCAAGATAGAAGCCGCATTCATCCTATTGGTAGTTTACGTCAAGGTCAAATGGCACAGGTCTTTGGTACAATAGAAGCCAGCAATATTGTTTTTGGAAAACGTCGTTCACTGATTTGTAAAATTTCTGACCAAACTGGTCTCATGGATATTCGTTTATTTTATTTTTCAATGGCACAAAAAAAACAGTTTGTGCAGGGTGAGTTTATTCAATGTTATGGCCAAGTTAGTTTGAGTGGTAGACACTATGGCATGATTCATCCTGAAATTACTTTTTTAAAACACAATGAAACGCCTCAATTACAAGATGGCTTAAAACCTATTTATCCAACGACTACAGGCTTACAGCAACGCAGTCTTTGTAAAATTATTCAGCAGGCATTAAATCACTTAAAATCATCTCAAGTTACAGAACTTATTCCACAAAGCTGGTTAGAAAAACTAAACTTTCCACCTTTGTCTGATGCGCTTCAAATGTTGCATCAACCGCCACTCGACATTTCCCTAGAATCTATCCAAAAAGGCGACCACCAACTGATTAAACGGCTAGCTTTTGAAGAGCTTGTTGCCCAACAAATTGCTTTGCGTCATATCAAAGCAAAAACTCAAAATCAGCCAGGCATTACTATTTCTCCTCAAATAGATAAAGCAGAAATTTTTTCTAAGCAACTCCCTTTTGAATTAACTCAAGCACAGAAACGCGTCATTCAAGAAATCAAACAAGATATTAAAAAAAATCATCCAATGATGCGTTTAGTTCAGGGGGATGTCGGCTCAGGAAAAACTTTAGTGGCCGCTTTTAATATCTTGGCTACTGCCAATTGTGGTTATCAATCAGTTTTAATGGCGCCGACTGAAATTTTAGCTGAACAACATTATAAATCTTTTTGTGGTTGGTTTGATCCGTTAAATATTGAATCTGTTTTACTGGTCAGCAAAATGTCTGCGACAGATAAACGACAAGCACTTAATAAAATTGTTAATGGTGAAGCAAAAGTCATTATTGGTACTCATGCGCTTTTCCAGACACAAGTTGAATTTAAACAATTAGCCTTAGTCGTTATTGATGAACAACATCGTTTTGGTGTTGAGCAAAGAAAACAATTATTAGAAAAAGGCCAGGCAGCGAACCAGAATAATCGTTTACCTCATCAGCTAGTGATGACCGCAACACCGATCCCTCGCACACTAACTCAAACGGCTTATGCGGATTTGGATTTATCGATGATTGATGAACTCCCACCGGGTAGAAAGCCGATTACCACAGTTGTTATTAGTGATGATAAACGAGAAGAAGTTATCCAACGTGTTCGGCAAGCACATGTTGAAGATAACCGACAAATCTATTGGGTTTGTACGCTAATTGATGAGTCAGAAGAACTGCAATGCCAAGCCGCTGAAGTGACTCACCAAGAATTAAAAGAAAAGCTTTCGGATATGCAAGTTGGTTTAATTCATGGCCGAATGAAAGGTGATGAAAAAAGACAAATTATGCGCGACTTTAAACAAGGCAAGATTGATTTGTTAGTCGCAACCACGGTGATTGAAGTTGGCGTTGATGTACCTAATGCCAGTTTAATGATTATCGAAAACCCCGAACGACTGGGCTTGTCCCAACTGCATCAATTACGTGGTCGTGTTGGTCGTGGCGAAAAGGAAAGTCATTGTTTGCTCATGTACCATGGTCCTCTTTCTAATAATGCCAAAGAACGCTTAAAGGTTATGCGAGAAACTAATGATGGTTTTATTATTGCTGAAAAAGATCTCGCACTGCGTGGTCCCGGCGAAGTACTAGGCACTCGACAAACTGGCATAGTTGAATATCGATTTGCTGATTTAATTCGCGATAATCAACTCTTACCAGAAGTGCAACAATGTGCCAAGGATATGATGCAAACCCAACCGGAAAGAGCCAACGCTCTTGTTAAGCGCTGGATTAAAAAAGGCGAAGAACTTAGTCGGGTTTGAAAAAAATTATTTCATCGAGTGCAAACCAAACATATTACCTTCTGTATCAAATGCTAATGCAATAAAGCCATACTCTCCAATCGAAAACTTTGCTCGCTCAATTTTTCCGTCTGCTTGCTCTACACGAGCTTCTTCAATTGCACAATCTTCACAAGAAAAATAAACTAACACACTATTTTGACCAATAGGCACACCTTCCATTTTTACAAGAGCACCAGTTGCTCCATACTTTTCCATATCAGATGGAAAGGCTTTCATTTCAATACTTGAATCATTAGGATCACCTAACTCCGTTAACTTAACATCAAAAACTGTTTCATAAAATTGTTGAGCTCTTTGCATATCTGAAACATAAACTTCAAACCAACCGACGGGGTTATTCATCTGATAGCTCCTATTGGTAATATATTTTTCTAAATTCAGTGGTGAAAGCCTACCAGTTATTTTTAAACGCTCAATTAAAATTAAATGATTCAAGATAATCGTTAAAACAAATTAACTTATATTCCCTATAGAGATTGCAGCTTATTGTGTTTGATATTTAATCATTATATGCTCTATCATCTAATTGAAACTTTTACTTTAGGCTTAAAAAGGAGATATAATATGCGCCGAGCTAAACTGCTAACCTTATCAAAAAAAATCATTGCCTCCCTATGTCTTTCAGGAATTTCTTGTTCAATTTTAGCTGCTGGCTTTCAACTTAATGAACAAAGCACGAGTGGTTTAGGTCGCGCATTTTCCGGCGATGCAGCTATTGCTGATAATGCCGCAGCTATCGCACGTAATCCAGCCTTAGGTGTTTTATTTGAAGGCTCACAAATTTCATTGGGCTTTTCTTATATCGACCCAAATATTGACATAGAAGGAACAGCAACTAATGCCAACGTTCCTGGACTTAACCTACCGAGTAATAGTGAAGATATTGCTCCATCAGCTATTGTACCCTATGGTTACTACACAAAAAAAATACAAGACAACTTAAGTTTTGGTCTGGCTTTAAACTCATACTTTGGTTTAAAGACAAATTATGATGATAGCTTTGCCTCATTGGATTTAGCTAATGAAGCTGAAATAACCGCTATTTATGTAACGCCCAGTATAGCTTGGCAAGTTGATGAGTTATTCTTAATTGGTGTTGGTTTAAATCTAGTTGATGTTGAAGCAAAAATCTCTTCTTCATTTGCGCCTTACCAACAAGCGCCACCTCTGTCTTTAAGTGGGAATGTTCTAGCCCTTGAAGGTGAAGATAATAGCTATGGTTGGCACTTCGGTATGGCTTGGTTAATTAGTGATAGTTTTACTTTAGGTTTAAGTCACCGTAGTAGTATAGATTTAAAGCTAGAAGGTACTTCTCGCTCTAATGCCAATGCGCTTCTTAATGATGATGCGTCATTAAATGTTGACTTGCCTGAAACGACTGAAATGTCTGTTGCTTATAATATTGACTCAAACTGGATGGTATCCTTTACTGCTGCTTTAACCGGTTGGCGGAAGTTTCAGGGGCTTGTAGCCAATTTAAACAATGGTGCATCAATTGCAATTAGTGATGCACAGTGGCAAGACAGCAAGCGTTATGCTTTAGGCATGACTTATACTGGCTGCGAAAAGTGGGCTTTAAGAGCGGGGATTGCTAAAGATGAAAGTGCAACGGATGTTGAAAGTCGTCGCTTGGCTATTCCTGACACTGATAGAAATTGGTTTAGCTTCGGTGCAACTTATTTTATTAATCAACAATCTAATGTTGACTTAGGTGTTACTTATATTAAAGGAGATAGTGTGTTAAGTATTGATACTTCCGAGCGTACTGGTTCAAGCTTTACAGGCGAACAAGATGGCGATGTATCAATAGCAGCAATCTCTTATAACAGAAGTTTTTAATTTAATTAAGAACTATTTTTTCATTAAGCCCACTTAAATGGTGGGCTTTTTTAATGGCCAAACTCAATAAAAATATGCAATTAAATCAATTAGAAATACAACTAAAAAATAGTTTAAAAGACTTTAGACTTGATAGCGATGAAAAGCAGTTTTTTAAACTGTTCACTGAACAAGCCAAACCGGATCAACTTAACTTCATTCGCAATAGAGCATTTGAAATTAGTCGAGAATTTATTTCGCCTGGTGGTGAAGAAGCCGTTAGAACACTTAACTGGTTATCTAAACTTGTTAAAATTATCCAACCAAACGAACCAGAACAACTCCAGTCAAGTGCCTACTTTAGTCCAGGTGATACTTGCCGAAATAAAATTATTGGTTTAATTCAGCAAGCAAAAAAAAATATCAATATCTGTTTATTTACAATATCAGATAACAAAATCACTCAGGCAATATTAAGCGCCCATCAAAGTAATATTGCTGTGACAATCATAAGTGATAATGATAAGGCGAACGATAAAGGCAGTGATATTGATTATTTGAGCGAGCAAGGTGTTCCGGTAATTTTAGATAAAACACGTCATCACATGCACCATAAGTTTGCTATCTTTGATGACAAAATTTTATTAAATGGTAGCTTTAACTGGACTCGAAGTGCTTCAGAGTATAATCAAGAAAATATCCTTGTCACTTATGAGAAATTTTTAGTCGAACAATTTAATCAAAAATTTACATCATTAAAAAAAGAGTTAGGCTAAGCTAACTCATCTTTTCAATAATCGCATCAGTCATCTCTTGCGTAGAAACTTTTGTTAAATTTTCAGTATCAGAAGTCCATAAATCTTGAGTGCGTAAACCTGAGTCGAGCGTTTCTTTTACCGCATTTTCAATTTTTATAGCTTCGTCATTTAAATCAAATGAATAACGCAACATCATGGCTAGAGATAAAATTTGCCCAATCGGGTTAGCTACATTTTTACCGGCTAAATCGGGTGCTGAACCACCGGAAGGCTCATACAAACCAAAGCCTTGTTGATTAAAACTTGCAGATGGCATTAAACCTAAGCTACCTGGTATCACACTGGCTGCATCAGATAATATATCACCAAACAAATTACCCGTTACGATCACATCAAACTGTTTAGGATTTAAAATCAATTGCATTGCGCAATTATCTACCAGCATATGTTCAAGCGTTACATCAGGATAATCATTAGCAACTTCATTAAGCACTTCGCGCCATAATTTTGAAGTGGCTAATACATTGGCTTTATCAACCGAAGTCACCTTCTTTTGACGATATTGCGCACTCTTAAATGCCTGATGAGCTGCGATACGAATTTGATCCTCGTTATACTCACATAAGTCCGTTGCATGTCGCCGATTATTTTCAACAAACTGTTTATGCTCACCAAAATAAATATCACCCACTAACTCACGAATAATTAAAATATCAATGCCATCCTCAACAACACTTTGTTTCAGCGGTGAAATTGGGATCAGGGATGGATATAATTGAGCAGGCCTTAAATTAACACTGAGTTGAAAGTTTTTTCTTAAAGCCAAAATAGAATTAGCTTCACAGTTTTTCCATTTATCTAAATGAGCATCTTGTATTGGTCCACCAACGGAGCCAAATAAGATTGCATCAGACTTTTCGCAAAGCTGATGGGTTTCATCAGGATAGTGAACACCATATTTATCATAACCAGCCCCACCAACTTCAGCAAAATTAATTTCAAATGTTTTACCAATTTCTAGGCCTTTTAATACACGAATCGCCTGCTGCATAATTTCAGGGCCAATACCATCACCCGATAAAACGGCAACTTTTCTTAGTTCACTCATAATTATTCCTTAGACACTCACTTTTTTGTAATGGGGTTGGTTTTGATTTTTGTGTTGTTTGATTTTATCAAGATGTGACATTAAATAATCTATTTCATCCATACCTTCAACAAAACAGTATTTATTAAAATGATTAATTTCAAAATTAAAACTATCCTTATTGATCTCAATAGTCTGATTAGGTAGATCAACATGACATTCTTGCGGCGCTTGTTGAAGCATTTTTTCAATCACATCTGCTGGTTGTGTAATTAATAACAAACCATTTTTAGACGCATTATTAAAAAATATGTCTGCAAAAGATGTTGCAATAACAACTTCAATTCCAGCCTCTTTTAGTGCCCATACAGCATGCTCTCTTGAAGAACCACAACCAAAGTTATCTCTTGCAATCAAAATATTAGCTTGCTGATATTGTGGCTGATTAAATACAAAATTTTCATCTGACTCACGCAAACGTTGAAATACATGTTCGCCATATCCTTGTTTGGCAACACTCGTTAGGTACTGAGCAGGGATAATTAAATCGGTATCAACATCACTCATATCTAAAGGAATGGTCTTACCTGAAATTTTATTCATCTTATTCATTTAATTAAGCCTCTATCATCTGTTCTGCTGAAACAATTTCTCCGGCAATAGCACTTGCTGCAACTGTTGCAGGGGATGCTAAATGCGTATAACTACCAGAACCTTGTCGACCAACAAAATTACGGTTAGTCGCGCTAATACAACGTTTACCTTCTGGCACTTTATCATCATTCATCCCTAAACAAAGCGAACAACCTGGCATCCTAAAATTAACGCCTGACTCATTAAAAATTTTATCTAAGCCTTCTTGCTTAGCTTGCTCTAAAACTGACTCCGAACCCGGTACAATATACATAGTGACATCTTTATTAACTTTCTTACCTGCCAATATTTTTGCTGCCACTCTTAAATCTTCAATGCGACCATTCGTGCAAGAGCCAATAAATGCCCAGTCAATGGGAACATTTTTAATCGGCGTATTTTCATTCAGTTGAATATAATCTAAAGCTTTCTTTGCCATTTCTTGTTTATTATCAGGTAACTCTTCTACTACAGGAATCGCTTCATTAATTTGAATGGCTTGGTCAGGGTTAGTTCCCCAAGTAACCATCGGTTGCAATGCATTAACATCAATAACCACTTCGGCATCATAGGTTGCGTTATCGTCACTGCAGAACTGATTCCATTCAGCAATGGCCTTATCCCAAGCTTCACCTTCGGGCGCAAAAGTTTTTCCTTTTATATATTCATAAGTTGTTTCGTCTGGTGAAATCAAACCAGCAACCGCACCACATTCAATACTCATGTTACAAACCGTCATACGTTCTTCCATTGACATATTGTTAATGGCCTCCCCTCTATACTCAATAATATAACCGGTTCCACCAGCAATACCGATTTCAGCAATTAATTTCATAATCGCATCTTTTGCATAAACACCAGGCTTAAAACTTCCTTTAAATTCAACTTTCATTACTTTTGGTTTGTTTAATAATATACTGCCTGTCGCCATAACATGAGCAAGTGTTGAAGTACCAATGCCAAAAGCTAAAGCACCAAAAGCACCATGAGTAGATGTATGTGAATCACCACACACAATCGTCATGCCCGGTTGAGTAATTCCAAGCTCTGGCCCAATAACATGCACAATACCTTGATGGCCACTATTAAAATCGTAAAAGTTAATGCCAAATTTCTTAGTATTATTTCGTAAAGTTTCTACTTGTTTTTTTGCAGAAGAGTCATAAATAATATGTCGATCATCACGAGTTGGAATACTGTGATCGATTGTTGCTAAAAATTGTTTTGGATCAAATATTTCAAGATTTCTATTTTCGATGGTTTCAAATGCTTGTGCCGATGTCACTTCATGTAACAATGAAAAGTCGATAGAAAAAACTGCGGGATGACCATCATGCTGATGAACAACATGTTTATCCCAAATTTTGTCGATAATATTTTTTGTGTTCATAATAAATACCTTATTAAAATGCTAGCTAATTAACTTTTAAAATGTATATCGATATAGGCTTGATTAGCCGCATCAATTAATGCTTTGAGTGCTGATATTTCAATGTCTTGATCTTCACCAATGCCGGAATATTGTCTATTTTTATATTCAATGATAATTTTGCTCTGACTTATAGCTGTGATCCCTTGGCTTAAGGCTTCACTTTTATAAGTTTCAATCGATAAGTCAGGCATATGATTACTGATCGCTTTATGTAATGCGGCTAAAGCTGAATCATTACCTTGATAATCAATTTTAAACGATTCATTCTGATTAAAGAATCGACCATCAAGTCGTAAGCTACTTTGATCATCACTGCGCTTGTAACTAAAACCTTTAACTTTAATCGGTTGTCTAAAATCTAAATAGGCATCGACTAACTCATCATCAGTAATACCTTTACGTCTTTCTTGATAAAATTCCTTAATATATTGGCTTATGATTTGCTTTTCATCATCCTGACAAACAAATCCTTTTTTCTGAATAATGTTTTGAGCGTGATTACCGCCACTCATAGGACCAAACACAAAAGAAATTTCTTTACCTACTTGTGCTGGATCAAATGGTTGATAAGCCAATGGGTTTTTAATAATCGCATTAGTATGACCACCCGATGAATGTTTAGCAGCATTTTCACCGCTGACTGGCCAGTGTGCTTGTCTAGGCAACATATGCTCGGAAACAAAATCGGAAATAATTTGAATTTCTTCCGTTTTAATATTGGTATAAAAATGATTATCGATAACATTATTTTTACCAAAGCATTGAAGATACATAATAGATTGCTCTAAAGAAACATTACCAGCTCGCTCGCCAATACCATTAAAGCAACCTTCTATTTGTCTGACTGGCCCATCAAAAACCGCATTCATAGTGTTATCTAATGCCAAACCAAAGTCATTGTGACAGTGCGCTGACCAAGTCACCGAATGCTCAGGAAATTCCTTGCGAATAATTTCTGCATGCTGTTTCATTTTTTCCACAAAATAATCTTCACCTTCCCATTTGCAAGCACCACCAATGGTATCAGGACAATTGATAACACTCGCTCCAGCATCAACCACTGCACGAATGGTATCAGTAACAAAGTCAAAATTTTCAGCCATGCGTGAATAACCTTCAGGACTAAACTCAACTTTTAACCCTGAATCCACTGACTTTTTGACCAAATAATTCAAATCCTTCAGTATTTTTGGTTTGTCATTCGCATAATCGCCTAGCGAAGCAGGCATTAACTGAGGATCAACTGGCAAATAGACATGCAAATAAGCTTTACCTGAATCAATTGCTGGTGAAAGTGCTTCAATGGTTTTATCAACTTGTGCTTCTCTCAATTGGCAGAGTGCAGCAACAAAAGGACTGCTTGGATCTTGGCTATATTCTATTGCTATTTGATTAACAATTTTAAAATCTAAACTACTCGCCGATGGAAATCCCGCTTCTAATACATCAACCCCTACCTGTTTAGCTAGTTGGGCATACTTAAGATTATTTTCCAAGGACATGCCTGCGCCTGGACATTGCTGACCATCTCTTAAGGTCGTATCAAAAATTTTAATTGCTTGTTTGTTCATAATTCGCTTATCTCTCTATCATGTAATTCTAATCAATGAATCAAGCTAATAATCAGTTGAAATTATCAAAAAAATCGTCTTAACGTCGCGGAATCAATAACTTAATGGATGATACCTGTTATTTCTTTTACAAGAAATATTAAAACTGATTATTTAGCTTAGACTTTCTAACCTATTGTCAGGCTTAAGCTAAGCGTAACAATGGGAGAAATGAACAGAGTTGGAGGAGAGAGAGGAGTTTTAATAAAGACGAAAAGTTTTTAGTTTTCATAGGGTTGTAATTGACGCAGCCTACCGCTACACCGTTGACTACGGAAACAACATCGCACCGTCTGGTTCGAGATCGCTGTTTCATTAGGCTTTCTCCTCAAGTTATTGATAACAAATAATTAAACTAGTACAAACTACATTACCAAGATTAACCTATAAATCAAGACTTTTTTAGATATATCGGCTATCAAATATTCTTATAATAGCTTTGTGTAACCTAAACTCTATAACAAAACTTCAGGCAGGCTACTTGAACGAGAATTAGCAACTGGCACATTCTCATCACTATGATAGGTAAAGACCAAAGATAACTTAACCTCTTTAGTGCGATTACGACTCGCACTATGCAATAAACCACAGTGAAAAAGTAGTAGGTCACCGGGCTCCAATTCAACAGGCTTTGCTTGTTGAAGTACTTCTTGATTGAGCGCTAAGTCACTGCAAAAAAATTGTTGTTCGTCAAACTGCTCCTGTGATAACACTACTCGATGAGTCCCGGGTATCACCATAAGGCCACCATTATTGGGAGTTTCATGACCTAAAGCTAACCATGAACTAATCAACTCAGGCTTTTCAAATGACCAATAACGAATATCCTGATGCCAACCCGTATCACTACTATAATCAGGAAACTTAGTCATTAAACAATTATGATGCACCTGACTAAGATAAATCGATGGTCGTTTAAACAACTGGCTTAGGCAAGCTTTCATTTTCCCGCTGGTTGCAAAATTTTGCCACAACAAAGTTCTTTGATAAGCGCCTAATAAACGTCGAGGTGTTTCTCCTCCGAGAGAAACCAAATCTTCAGGGGCCCCTGGATAACCTAGTTGAGCTTCAA
>CAYPMT010000040.1:16412-18159 GCA_964411875.1 uncultured Kangiellaceae bacterium | reverse complement strand
GATTGCTCTCTAAAGAGCTTCTTTATTGATGATGCTTGTCCGGTTAGTTGTTTAGAGAGAGGGTAAAGTTTATGGCCTGCCTCTGTTGCAGCAACGCCTCTTGTATGGCGAATGAAGAGAGCTTCGCCTAAATAGTGCTCAAGGTTTTGTATAGCTGCTGAAATAGAAGGCTGAGATATAAAACAATGCTTTGCTGCTGCACTAATGCTTTCTAATTCGTAAACGGATTCAAAGTAACGTAATTCTCGCAAATCCATAGAAATACCCTATGTCTAGTATATTTAAACAATATTAAACCTTTGACCATGAAATTGCTATGATTATTTTATAGACAACTTTATGTAGTAGGTGTGCTTATGTCATCATTAGAGACTAAACAGTCAGTTGAAGAATTATTTGAAAATATGTGGCAGGATTATTTAGCGTTAAATCCTGATGCTCTCAAAATTTTTAATTTGTTCAGCGAAAAAAACCAAGTAGTTAATGATCATGTCGCTCTTAGGACTTTTGGTTTACCCGGATTGGATATTGAATCAATCGCTCAGCCTTTAGTGGATTTAGGTTATCAAGCCGTTCAAGACTATGATTTTCAGGAAAAAAAGCTACGGGCTAAACATTATGCTCATCCAAGCATGCCACTTGTTTTTATCAGTGAGCTTAAAGTTGAGGCTTTTTCTCGAGAAGTTCAGGCAATTATTAAGTTATTAGCGGCTCAGGTTGATTTAAATCAAGTTAAGCAGCAAAACTTTATCTATTCAGGTCGTCCTTGGGCCATGACTTTTGATGCTTATGATCGTTTACTTGAAGAAAGTGAATATGCCGCTTGGGTAGCCGTTTTTGGTTATAGACCGAACCACTTTACTGTCTCAGCTAATGCATTAGAGCAATTTGCTAATCTTCAACAGGTGAATGAATTTGTTAAACAAAATGGTTTTGAATTGAATTCATCGGGTGGTGAAATAAAAGGTAGCTCTGAAAGTTATTTAGAGCAATCTTCGACGATGGCTAATCGGGTTAAATTGGAATTAGGTAATGAAACTCGTGAAATTCCTAGCTGCTTTTATGAATTTGCACTTCGCCATAAATTACCTAATGGCCAACTTTTTAAAGGTTTTATTGCTTCATCAGCGGATAAAATTTTTGAAAGTACCGATATCAAAGCGGCTTAGTTCGTTAGTCAGTTTTAGCTAAGCATAAAATAACGGCCTTAACGCTATTATTTTATAGCTATTCTGCTCTATACTGCCACAATCCTTTTTGTGGCAGTTTTTTTATTTATGAGCAGTTATGCAAGTCGATTACCGTGTTAATCAAAAAATCACAGCCTCAGACTTTATTGATCTATTAAAACGTTCAGGTTTAGCAGAACGTCGTCCCGTTGATGATGCCGCCTGCATTGAAGCTATGGTTAAACATGCTAATTTAACGGTAACTGCATGGGATCAAAAAATGCTAGTTGGCATCGCTCGTTCGATGACTGATTTTCATTATGCTTGTTACCTTTCGGATTTAGCGGTTGATAAAAGTTATCAAAAAGTTGGTATTGGAAAAAAACTGCAAGCTATCACACAACGGCAACTAGGGCCTCAATGTACTTTGATACTTTTAGCAGCACCGTCAGCGAATGATTATTACCGGCATATTGGTTTTAACCATCACCCTCGTTGTTGGGTACTTGAACCTGATAACACGATTGATCTTAATTAGAGAACTTTATATTAGAAAGTTTCAGATTAGAGAGTTTCAG
>CAYPMT010000040.1:0-16312 GCA_964411875.1 uncultured Kangiellaceae bacterium | reverse complement strand
AGTTTCAGATTAGAGAGTTTCAGTATGACAGATAAAATTCATCGGTTTATTTTTGATGCTCATGGTATTCGTGGTGAGATGGTTCGTCTTGAAGATTCTTGTCAAAAAATGCTTCAGAATCATAAATATCCTCCGACAATTGCAAGCTTATTGCAGCAAACGGCTGCGGCCAGTGTGATGTTAGCAACCACCTTAAAGTTTGAAGGTAAAATGTCGATCCAACTGATTACGCAAGGCTGTCTTAAAATGCTTTTAGTGCAAACTACGCATAATTTAGGTTATCGTGGTTTAGTACGTTATGATCAGCAAGCTGATTACACTGACTTGGCTTTTAGTGATTTAGTAAAAGATGGTCAAATGACCATTACTATTGAACCTAAAAAAGGTAAACGTTATCAAGGTATTGTTCCGCTGAGTGGCAATTCAATAGCTGAATGTATTGAAAATTATTTTAATCAATCAGAACAACTTGAAACACGTATTTGGCTCTTTAATAATGAATCGCAAGTTTATGGCATGATGTTGCAAGCGTTGCCAGATATGCTGAGCAAAGACTCATTTGAACATTTGGTTTATTTAGCATCGACACTCGCACAAGATGAAAGCCTATCCGTTGATAATGAAATTTTAATGCATCGTTTATTTCATCAAGAAAGCATTCAGAATTTAGTCGTTGAGCCAGTCAGTTTTAATTGTGGTTGCAGCGAGAAAAAAATGCTTGATTCAATTAGCTTGCTACCGAGCGAAGAAATTCAACAAATGCTTTCAGAAAAAGGTCATATCGCAGTTAAGTGTGAGTTTTGTTGGGCTCGATTTTCTTTTGATGAAGTAGACATCAAGTCTCACCTTAGTTTGGATGGTAATTCGACGAAGCATTAGATATGTTTGTCTTACAAATCACTAATTAATTCAATAAACTTTTTCGCGGTTTTGCCTAGTTCTTTTTCGGCACGCCAGACTAAGTAAGGCGTAAAACTAAACCGAGATTCATGAGAGTAATTAATTTCCGTAAGACTGTTTTTTTCTAAGTCTTCTTTGACAAGGTAATAGGGCATCCAACCAAAACCAATACCCTGAAGCAACGCTTGTTTTTTACTTTGAAAGTCACTTAAGAAAAACATTTTTTCACCGCCAAAGTGCAAATGTTCGACGTCATAGTCATCTTGTTCACTGGAGTCATGAACACTTAGTTCAACATATTCTTGGAGTTTATCTTGACTAACTTGTTCCATTTTAGCGAGTGGGTGATCTTTTGATACACAGAGTAAACATTCAACCGGATTAAGCGGTTTAAATAATAATTGATTAGATTTTTTGTATTCCTTGACGACCATTAAGTCGGCTTGGTTTTTATCAAAGCGATGTTGTACGCCGCCAAGGTATTCCATGGTTAAAGAAATATTGGTCGGAATTGATTCGGCTAATAATGATTTAACCGCGGTCATAATCGGTTCAATATTGAGAATGCCATCAATAACTATCTCAAAACTGGGTTCCCACTCTTGATTGAGCTGCAGAGCAATATTCTCAATGTGTTCTGCCTGATTGAGTAGGCGAACACCTTCATTAAGGATCATTTGCCCTGAGGGTGTGAGTACAGCTCGATATTCAGTTCGATCAAATATTTCTAAATTAAGGGCTTCTTCGAGCTTTTTGATTTGGTAACTAATCGCCGATTGCGCTCTATGCAATGTTTTTGCGGCACTCGAAAAACTACCTTTTTCTACGATGGTTTTGAGTACACGCATTGAGTCAAGATCAAGCTTCATTATAATCAATTAATTGGATTGTTTTTGGTATTATACAATATAAATTTTAGAAAAGTATAAAGTTCATTAAAATAAATGTTGAGTTGTCCAGCCAGGTTATTTAGCGGTCCCTTCTATAAAACCGAAAGAGGCATAAAAATATAAGTAAATCTATTCAAGTTTATAAGGCATAACTTGGTAGTTCAGTTATAATAGCCCACTTTTTGCTCAGGCAATTATGTCCGTTGTTTTTCAGGATGTAAGAAGTGGGTAAAAATCTATTTTTAGCCGTTCTAAAACCGCTATTGGTTGGTTGAATTAAACTTGTAGGATTATTATTTTGTCTTTTGAAATTAGTAACTTAAGAAATATCGCGATTATTGCTCACGTTGATCATGGCAAGACAACTTTGGTTGATAAACTTTTACAACAGTCAGGTACTTTTGATAAAAGGGCTGAGTTGACTGAAAGAATGATGGATTCTAATGATTTAGAAAAAGAGCGCGGTATTACTATTCTTTCTAAGAATACGGCGATTCGTTGGAATGACTACCGAATTAATATTGTGGATACGCCTGGGCATGCTGACTTTGGTGGTGAGGTAGAGCGAATTATGTCGATGGTCGATTCGGTATTGCTGTTAGTTGATGCTGTTGATGGTCCAATGCCTCAAACGCGATTTGTTACTCAAAAAGCATTTGCTCAAGGATTAAAACCGGTTGTTGTTGTTAATAAAGTCGATCGTCCTGGCGCAAGACCTGATTGGGTTATTGATCAAGTTTTTGAATTATTTGATCAATTGGGGGCGACCGATGAACAGTTAGATTTCCCAATTATTTATGCCTCAGCTTTAAATGGTTATGCTTCAGAGGATGATACGGTTCGTGATGGTGATATGACACCCCTTTTCGAAGCTATTGTTAAGTATGTTGAACATCCACAAGTGGAAGTAGACGGCGCTACTCAGATGCAAATTACTTCTTTAGATTATTCAAGCTATGTTGGTGCAATTGGCGTTGGTCGAGTGACTCGAGGTCAAATTAAAAAGAATCAACAATTAATTAGTATCGATGCAGAAGGTAAAGAAAGAAAAATTAAAGTAGGTCAAATTCTTGGTTATATGGGGCTTGAGCGTACAGAGGTTGAATCGGCGAGTGCTGGCGATATTATTGCTGTGACTGGTATTGGTGAGCCCAAAATTTCAGACACGTTATGTGATCCAGAAAATGTTGAAGGACTGCCGGCATTAAGCGTTGATGAGCCAACGGTTAATATGACTTTTCAGGTGAATACTTCGCCTTTTGCTGGAAAAGAAGGTAAATTTTTAACATCAAGACAAATATTAGAACGTCTTGAAAAAGAGCTGATCCATAACGTTGCTTTGCGTGTTGTACAGTTAGATGATGCGGACAAGTTTAAAGTTTCAGGTCGTGGTGAATTACATTTGTCTGTATTAATTGAAACAATGCGCCGAGAAGGTTTTGAAATGGCAGTTTCACGCCCAGAAGTTATTATGAAAGAAGTTGATGGCGTTATGATGGAACCTTATGAAAATGTCACTGTTGATATTGAAGAAGATCATCAGGGTACAGTTATGGAGCGCTTGGGTGAGCGTAAAGCAGAAATGCGTAACATGCAGTTAGATGGAAAAGGACGTGTAAGAATTGATTTTTACATGCCTTCTCGTGGGTTAATTGGTTTTCAAACAGAATTTATGACCGCAACATCAGGTTCAGGTTTAATTTACCATTCTTTTGAAGAATATGCGCCTGCACATAAAGGGGCTTTAGCACAAAGACATAATGGCGTACTCATTTCTAATGGTACTGGGAAAGCTTTAGGTTATGCATTATTTAACTTTCAGGAACGTGGCCGACTCTTTATTGGGCACGGCATTGAAATTTACGAAGGGATGGTGATAGGAATACATTCTAGAGATAATGATCTCACTGTTAATGCACTCAAAGGTAAGCAATTAACTAACGTAAGAGCCTCAGGTACCGACGAAAATATTCAACTTTCACCACCAATTAAAATGACTTTAGAACAAAGTCTAGAGTTTATTGATGATGATGAATTAGTTGAAGTAACTCCTTTGAGCATTCGGATCCGTAAAAAATATTTAACGGAAAATGAACGAAAACGTGCTTCTCGACTGCCTAAAGAATAGTGTCTATTAGTGTTTTCGTAACATTGAAGCCAATGGAGTATCAATATCTAAACAAGGGATGTTTTTTTTATATAAGATTATTTATATAATAATTGTGTACTTATAATTAGTTAGAGTGTTTTTTTGAAAGTAGAGCCAGCTATTCCAGTTAATCATTCATCGGTTCAGCCAGATGAAGCTAGTTCGCGAGTTTATGTATCGCCTGGTATGCCTGCGTTAAAAGATACAGGTAAGGCGGTTTCGTTTTTTGAGTTTTGGCCAACTTGGTTGATTTACTTGCCTGTAGCCTTGCAGTGGTTATTATTAAGTTTAAGGCATGCTTCTTTAACGTTACCATTAATTGCCAACCCCTGTTTACGATTATCAGGCATGGTAGGTATACCCAAAAGTCACTTATTACGTCAGGCTAAAGGTCAGTGCAAAGCAAGTATTTTGCCCTGGTTTGTCTATCAAGTGACAAAAAATTCAGTTCAACAACAGACTGAGTCTGTTTACCAAGATATGCAAACCAAAGGCTTTAAATTCCCACTTGTTTGTAAGCCAGATATTGGTTGTCGTGGTTCAGGTGTCAAATTAATTCAAACGTTTGAGCAGCTTGAGAGTTATATTGCATCTTATCCTGTTGAAAGTAGCATTATGTTGCAAGAGCTGGCTAGTCATGAAGCCGAAGCGGGCGTGTTTTTTGTGCGAGAACCTAATCAACCTGAAGGGCGCATTATTTCTTTAGCACTTAAGTACATGCCTTATGTTGTTGGTGATGGTAAAAAAACTTTGCAAGAACTCATTGAGTGTGACTCTCGCGCAAGTGAATTATCTCATTTATATTTTGAGAGACATAAAAGTAAGCTTGATAAAATTATTCCATTGGATGAGCCTTACCGATTAGTTTTTTCTGCGAGTCATTGTCATGGCGCTATTTTTCGTGATGCGAATGAGTTGATAACGCCTGAGCTGACTCAGCGAGTTAATCAAATCTTTAACGATTTGCCTGAATTTTATTATGGCCGTATGGATATTAAGTTTCGTGATATTAGCAGTCTTAGTGCTGGCGAAACGATTGAGATTGTGGAAATTAATACAGTCAGTTCAGAACCTTTGCATATTTGGGATAGTGAGACAAAGTTAGTTGATGCGATGCGTTCCCTCTTGTTTCAATACCGAATTCTTTTTAAACTAGGCAGACAAAATCGTCAGCGGGGCTACAAAACACCGGGCCTAAAAACACTGTTTAAACACTGGCGTAAAGAATCTAAGCTTAAACAATTTTACCCAGAAACTGATTAACGAGTGATGGAAAATGTCATCTTCTTATAACCCAGTCAGAATTCCGTTGAAAAATAAGTGGCTCGCTTCATTATTTGAGCGATTACTCGGCCTTAAAAAATTAATTACCTATTACGATACAAGGCCAGTAAAAGAAGGTCAGGATCTGTCTGGTCAACCATTCTTAAAGCATATCTTAGGTCCTTCATGTTTAGATATTTCACTGAAAATAAAAAATAAAAATTTATTAGAACAAATTCCTAAGCAAGGTCCGGCGATTTTTATTGCTAATCATCCACTCGGTGGTTTAGAAGGAATGGCAATGACCGATTTGCTATTGGATTATCGTCCAGATACATTAGTCTTGACTAATGAAATGCTGACTAAAATTCCTGAGTTAAGTAAATTATTTATTGGTGTTGATGTTTTATCAACAAACGCTGCAAGAGAAAATGCTAAAAGCATGCGTAAAATTTATAAACATCTCTCCAATGGTGGCGCTTTACTTGCTTATCCTGCTGGCGTTGTTTCAGCTATCAATACAAAAACCTGGAAAGTTGAAGATCGAGAATGGAATGATTTTGTTGCTCGCTTAGTTAAAAAATACCAGGCAACCTGCATTCCATTTTTTGTTGGAGGACGTAATAGTCAACTATTCTACTTATTGGGCTTAATCCATAAGCGTTTAAGAACCATTATGTTGCCGCGTGAACTGGCTAATAAAAAAGGTTCGTCATTAGATCTTAATGTTGGTCACCCCATTCTTCCTGAAGAATTCAAGTCGCTGGATGATACTAAGTCTATTACCCAATATTTACGTATAGCAACAGACTTACTTGCCATGCCCAGTCAACTTAAGCCAAACCAGCTTAAAAAGGAAGCGTTGAAAAGTCAGTCATTTGAGCCGATAGAACAAACATCTAATCGCAACCAATTACTAATTGATCTTGAAAAATTACAAGACTGTTTATTGGTTAGTAAAAATGGTTTTTCAATTTATTGCGCACCTTACAATCGTTTAGGCTCTGTAATGAATGAAATTGCCTATGCGAGAGAAGTGACTTTTAGAGCAGCAGGTGAAGGTACAGGTTTGTCGAAAGATAGTGATCGTTTTGATCCTTATTATTTACACCTTTTTTTATGGGATGATGAAAAGCAAAAGCTTGTTGGTGGCTATCGAATTGGTAAAACCAATGAAATTATTAAAACTAGAGGTACTAATGCCTTATATAGTCGTTCACTTTATCGGTTTAAGAAAAAGTATATTAATCGTTTAGGTAATACGCTTGAAATGGGACGATCTTTTATTACTCTTGATTATCAAAAACATCCTCGTGCTCTTGATATGTTATGGCGAGGCATTGGTAGTTACGTTGCCAAAAACCCGGAGTATCATACTTTATTTGGTTGTGTTAGTATTTCTGCTGAGCATTCTGAGTTAGCGAAAGCTTTTATTTCTGATTCGATGATGCAAAGTTTTCGGGCAGAACAAAAGTTTCTTAATGATATTCGACCTGTTGTGCCACTGAAAGTTAAGGGCAAACTATGGAGTACAAAAGCTTTAGCTTCTTTGTCGAATATTGCAGTTATTAATAAATTACTTGGGCGTTGTGAAGCGGGTAAATCAATTCCTATATTGTTACGTCAATATTTATCGTTAAATGGAAAGTTCGTTTGTTTTTCTGTTAATGAAGGTTTTAGTAATTCGTTAGATGGATTAATCTTGGTTGATTTAAGAGAAACACCAAAAAAGTATTTACAGCGCTATTTAGGTCAGGAAGGAAGCCAGTTATTTTTAAAAAAATGGTCAAAAGATGAAATTGTTATCTAATTCACTAATTGAAGTTCTAGAACAAGTTAAACAACTTATTAATTCCTGCAACGATAAAACTTATACGGCTTCTAGTCTGTATACTACGTCGTCAATTGGTCAGCATGTTCGTCATATCATTGATCATATTATAGTTTTTAAGTCGGGTATTAGTGATGGTTATATTGATTATAATATTCGTTCTCGAGGTGGTCTTATTGAAACAAGTCTTACTCAAGCAAACGAACAGCTTGAAAAATTAATTGATTGGCTAGCGAATACAAATTTAAAGAGTGAATCAATTCAAGTGATATCTGAAGTATCTGTGAACCAACAGAAAAATATACAAGTTGAGTCTAATATTGAAAGAGAAGTGGTTTATTTAATTAACCATACGATTCATCATATTGCTTATGCGAGTTTAGTTGCTAAGCAACTCGATATTAATGTTGAGCAGCAACTTGGCCTTGCTCCAGCAACTGTTAGTTATGTAAGCGCGAATAATTAACTTCAATCATTACTAATTTAATTATACCTAATGTGTACAGTAACCTTACTTAAACGTGATGATAATATCATTGTGACAATGAGCCGTGATGAGCATTTATTACGTTTAGAATCAGGTCTAAAAACTATTAAGAATGAACACCAATTAGCTTTTCCCCAAGATAAATTATCAGGCGGTACATGGATGGGGGTGAATGAGCATGGCACGATCATGTGTTTACTTAATCGTTATCAAGATAGCCGCAAAGCAGACTCAAAAACTGAAACTGTCAGCCGAGGAAAAATAATTCCTGAAGCATTAAGTCTTTTATCCAATGAAGATATTCTAAAATATTTGCAAACCCTTAAGCTTTTTCAATATGAACCATTTGATTTAGTCATTGTTTCTCAAAAGTCAGCCTATTTATTCAGCTGGAATGGTTGTCGCTCTAGGTTAAGAGATCTCTCGTCAGAAAACAGTTTTATGATCACATCATCGTCTATTAGTCTGGAAGATGTTATTAGTTATCGCCGTGGCCAGTTTGAGAATTGGTTAGCGAAGATTGATTCAAGTAATGCTCACTCAAAGACGGTTTTCTTGAATGATTTAGCAGAATCTATTTTAAATGAATTCCATCTTGCACAACAACCTGATAATAAGAGCTGGTCTGTATTGATGTCTCGATTAGAAACGGAACATCAAACACACACAAAAAGTATTACTCAGGCTATTTTGAAAAAAAGTAATCTAGAAAAAGAGTCTTTACAAAAAAGCCAGTTAAAAATGGATTATTATGATCAAAAAAATCTTAACTTATTAAAACAAGACAATAAGATACACAGGCTTAATAGAGAGTCTATCTTGTTTGATATTTTAGAAGAAAAAAGTAACCCGTCTTAATCACTCAGATGAGTGAATGATCCAAGCGATAGCGACACCAGCATAATAATTGTCGTTTTCCTGAACGAGCGGACTATCGCTGAAGACAGCATCTGAAATACCTCGGTAGCGCATAAATGCCCCCAGCCATAAACGACCTTCGCGACGAGTAACTCCTGAAAAAAACTCATAACCGGCATGACCTTGGCTAGTTTTATAAGTAGGCCTTTCTGGCGTACTATATGCTTCATCAACAGAGTAAATGTAATTATTATAACGAGAGCTCGTATAAAAAAGACTGATATCAAAAAACCACTCCCATTTGGCTTGATCAATTAAAGTGCCTTGAGACCATCGTAAAGTTGGTACAGATTCCCAACCGGCATAATCAAGACTTTTAAAATCAGTTGATATTCCAAATCGTAAAGGGAGCATAAATTTTAAATGATCATTCCCATTTTGGTAGATCGAATAATTTAATGCAGGTCCACCTAAAGCAACCCAATCAAGGTCTGGCATACCTTGGCGAGAATCACTTTCATCGCTATCAACAGGAAATGTGCCTGCGAAGCTTAAGTCTAAAGACCATCGATTTGATTCAATTAATTGGCGTTTTACACCTTCTCGACTCATTGAAAGCTTTTCACTTTCATAACTAAAAAAAGGAAAAGGTAGTGTATGAACTTCTCTTTGTTCGCTACCGGTATATTGAGGTGTTGAAATAGAGGATAGACCGACACCTAACTCCCAGAAGGTATTATTCTTATTTTGACCATCTGCTAATGATAGGCTTGTATAAAAAGCCATTAGGCTTATCCAATAATACTTTAACTTCATGTGTGATTTTAGGCTGATGAAAGGAATACTTTGTTTTTAATTATAGCTTAGTTTAGCTGAGGTAAAAATAAAAGATTGGAGGTGTTCAATATTGCTGGTTATTTTATAGCTTTATGATTAGACTAAGCCATACGTGACAAATAACAATCTAAACTTTTTATTTAAGTTATATAGTCGCATATTCATTAAATGAGTTAATTGATGGTAGAACTTACCAAGTTTTTAACGACGAAGCCCCATATTAGGCAATCATTACCTATCTTATTTATCTTAGGTGTATGCTGGTTGTTAGTAAGCTGCAAAGGTAACGATACGTTAGATATTGCTCGGTCTTTACTTGGTTATACACCACCACCTGAAAAAACAACTGTTTTAGAAGAGTTGCAATTAGAATATGAGCGCTGCATGAAAATAGGCATAGAAGAAGACTGTGCTCAAGCAGCTTATGATGTTGTAAGAAAAGTTAAAGGTTTAGACCCCAAAGTTGTCCCTAAAGGCATTGTCACTATATTACAGGAGCATTGGGAAGAAATAGAGGAAGAAAAAGAACAGAGAAGCGACGGCAATCAAGAAAAAACTGAAGTTAAAGCAAAATCCGAACTTCAAGAAGAAGTTGAGTCTCAAGAGAAAACCAAACCAGAGTTCAAATAATATAATGAAAACACTCTATCCTAAAATAAAGCCTAATCGAGAATGGATGATTGATGTTGATAATGAGCATCGTTTATACGCAGAAGAGTCAGGATCGATTGATGGTATCCCTTTAGTTTTTTTACATGGTGGCCCAGGTGTTGGTTGTATGCCTGACCATCGGCGTTTTTGTAATCCTGAAAAATATCGCATTATTCTTATTGATCAACGAGGTTGTGGACGCTCAGAACCTCATGCCAGTTTAGAAAATAATACTACTCAGGCATTGATTAATGATCTTGAAGCTTTACGTGAAACGCTGAGTATTGAACGCTGGGTTTTAATGGGCGGCAGTTGGGGTGCAACTTTAGCTTTGGCCTATGCGCAATCTCATCCTGAAAAAGTTATGGGGATGATCTTACGAGGCGTTTTTCTGGCTCGTCAAAAAGATTTAGATTGGTTTTATGGTGGAGGTACTAGCCATGTTTTTCCTGACCACTGGCAAGAGTTTATGCAATCTATATCACAAAAGAGTGAAAATATTTCATTTGATTTTTTTCATCAAAAACTTAATGGTGAAGATGAACTAGCACGTATGGCAGTTGCTAAAGCTTGGGCGAATTGGAATATTAAAACTGCAACGTTGGAACCTAATTTTCAAGCTAGCTCTGATGATTATGCGCGTAATACTATTTTAAGTTCAGCAATGATTAGTGCACATTATGGTATTAATAAATTCTTTCTAGAAGAAAATCAACTCATAGAAAATGCCAGTAAGTTAAATGGTATTCCAGGCATCATTATTCATGGGCGTTATGATATGGTTGCACCGGTTGAAAATGCTTGGATACTTAACCAACACTGGAATACATCCGAGTTAAATATTATTCGCGATGCTGGTCATCTTTCTAGTGAGCCGGGCATTACGGATGCGTTAATCCGAGCAACAAAAAAAATGCACCAAGAGCTGACTCATGATTGCACTGATTCAACGAGTAACTAACGCTCACGTTGAGGTTGAAGGTCAAACTATCGGTCAAATTAAACAAGGCATAATGGCTCTGATTGGTGTTGAAAAAGATGACCAAACAGCTAATGCTAACCGTTTGTTAGAGCGCCTATTAAATTACCGTATTTTTTCCGATGACAATAATAAAATGAATTTGAGCCTAAAGGATATTCAAGGAGAGTTATTACTTGTCCCTCAATTTACCTTAGCGGCAGATACTCGGAAGGGAAATAGAGCGAATTTCTCAACAGCAGCAGCACCAGATGTTGGAGAAGAGCTTTTTGATTATTTTGTTCTACAAGCAAAAAACCATTATCAACAAGTAAAAACTGGTAAGTTTGGTGCTGATATGCAAGTTTCTCTTTGCAATGACGGTCCAGTCACTTTTTGGTTATCGGTCTAAATGGCTATATTGTAAATATCCTGTTAGTCATATTTTTTAACTAATTGACGCTTATCCAAAATCATAAATTTTGTTATCCTGTTAGTTATGAAAAATAGTCTTAACCCTTAGGTGATTTGAGTGGCAATTATTTGGACAAAATTTCTATCAAAGCTAGATGCTTTAAATCAAAGTAAGCTTTTTCAAATATTGGTAATTTTAGTTATCATTTTATCCGCCTTATTGATAGGTGTGAGAACTCATGACATTCCAACAGGCTTTGAAATTATTTTAAAGATATTAGATTTATCAATAACCATATTTTTTGTGGTTGAATTAACGATTCGTTATTTGGCGACTAATAGCTTTAAAAAGTTTTTTACCAGTGGTTGGAATATTTTTGACACTATTATTGTTATTGGTAGTTTAGTTCCCGATGGTGGTTCCAGTGTTTTGCTTGCGCGCTTATTAAGAGTGTTTCGTGTTTTACGGCTAATTTCAATTATTCCTGAATTACGTATGTTAATTAATGCACTGTTAAGAGCTATTCCGCAAATGAGTTACATTGCACTTTTAATGTTTGTAATCTTTTATATTTATGGTGCGGTTGGTAGCTTTATTTTTGAAAAAATAAACCCTGAACTTTGGGGCGATGTTTCTATTGCTATGCTAACGCTATTTCGTGTGGCTACTTTTGAAGACTGGACTGACGTGATGTATGAAACCATGGAAGTTTATTCACTCAGCTGGTTGTATTATTTAACCTTTATTTTCTTAACGGCGTTTATATTCTTAAATATGATGGTAGGAACTATTCTTGAAGTGATGTCTAATGAGCATAAAGCTCAAAAGGCGCGTGATCATGGTGAGTCACCAGAAGATGCTGAGCCAGCCAGTCGAGGACAAATTAAAGCGCTTCAGGATGAAATTACGGAGTTGAAAGGTTTGATAAAGCAATCAACTCAATAGACATATTTAATTTTCAGTATTCTTCGCTAATTTAAATTGTTCAATTGATAGTTTTCGACTAGTTTTTAAGTCAACTTGTGGTGCTGGGTAATCAGCAAGATTTTCCTTCTCAAAATTATGGATTTGTTTAGCGCTATAGTTTTTTAATTCGGGCAACCAGTGTTTAATAAATTCACAGTCTGGGTCAAACTTTTTCTGTTGGGATGCGGGATTAAATACACGAAAATAGGGTGCAGCATCGGTTCCAATAGATGCCGACCATTGCCAGCCACCATTGTTACTAGCGAAATCATAATCAAATAAGTGTTTAGCAAAAAAAGCTTCGCCTTTGCGCCAGTCTTGCCATAAATTTTTAGTTAAATAACTAGCGACAATCATACGTAGTCGATTATGCATCCAACCAGTATCCAGTAGTTGTCTCATAGCTGCGTCTATAATAGGAATGCCTGTTTTTGCCTGTTGCCACTCTTCAATGTCTTTTTTAGTGCCAGACCAATTAATGTTTTTATCAACGGGATTAAATGCATGACCTTTACAAACATCAGGATAGTGCCACATGACGGAGCGATAGAAGTCTCGCCAAATAAGTTCATTAACCCAGGTAGAAGGCTGGCTGTGTTGAATAGCTTCTTGATAACAGCGTTGCACCGATAAACAACCCAATGCTAAACCAGCTGATAATTCGGACGTTCCTTGAATAGCAGGGAAGTCACGAGTATCAGAGTAATTACTAACAGAGTTCTGACAAAAGCTTTTTAGTTGTTTGATTAGATGGTGGCTCGATATTTCAGGTATCTTTTTTGAGGTTATTTTAACTTCTGGTAATTCATTGATCACATTGATAGTTTCCAAGCGAGTTGTCTTAATAATGTCCTGGTTATCAATCGGTTTTTTATCAATTGCTGGTAAAGTAATAATTGGGTTTTGATCAAGGTAAGCTCTAACCTTATTCGCATAGGGGGTAAAAACTTTATAGCCTGAGTCTTCTTTGTTAACTATTTTCCAATGAGGTGTTAATGAGTCACTGTTAAAGCGATGGCAATCAAGCTTGTCTTTTAACAGGTCAATCACTTTTTGATCCCTACTTCGCTCATTAATTGGATATTCAATATTAAAGAAGAGTTGCTTAACTGAAAAAGCCTGGCAAACTTTTAACAAAGTAGCTGGTGATGACTGAAAGTTTTTGGCATTAATAATCAGTAATGGGACATTAAGTTGTTTAAGGTTTTCTTTTAAGTGCGATAAGGCATGCAATTGTAATGCTATTTGATTATTCCCTATGCCATAATTTTTCGATTCTTCTTGGCATAATAGGTAAACGGCTATTACAGACGAACTTTTATTTGACATCGCATAAAAAAGTGCTGGGTTATCAGCAGTCCTTAAATCATTTCTAAACCAGACTAAATTCATTATCAATGAGACTTGATTATTTTGTCGTGACTCGAATAGCGAGCTCTTTAGGGTAAGGATTTAAATAAGACTGTTGGGCAATGTATTTGTCAGGATGATTTTTAAAGTGATGTTGGAGTAAAGTCAGTGGTGCTAAAATTGGTTGAACGCCTTGATGATACTCCATAATACATTGAGCTAGTTCCTGCCGGTCTTCTGATTTTAAGTGGTCTTTTAAATAGCCTTGCAAGTGCATGAGAACATTGGTGTTATTTGCACGAGTTGCGGGCTTTTTAAACGCCGTCATCATTTCTTGAATATAATGTTTAGAAATTTCTTGAAGCGTTTTAGCGGTTACGCTAGAAATTATTGGCCCAATACTACGGTAAGTTTTTTGGCAATGGGCGAGTAATGTCATTTTATGGCGGGCATGAAACTTAAATAATTTATCGACAGTTAATTTTTCGGCATTGATTTTTTGCCAATCATTATAAATGTAAACACGTTTAATAAAACTATCGCGTAGTAATCCATCATTTAACCGGCCATCTTCTTCGAGTGGTAAAAGAGGGAAAAGCTCTTTTATTCGTGCGGCAAAAATACCTGTACCATTGTGTTCGGCATGTCCGTTTTCTTGATAAACTTTGACTCGCTCAACACCGCAGCTCGGTGACTTTTTACAAAAAACATAACCGCTGACATCCATTAAGTTATCTTTTTGATTATCCGCATAGCTTCTCAAATCATCAGTAAAGTCTTGGCTGGCATCTTTGGTAAAAACTGCTCGAGGCGAATTTACATCACCGATTAATTGGATGGTTGGGCGTGGTATTGTCATACCAATGCCTACTTCAGGGCAAAGCGGAACAAACTCAAAGACTTTAGATAGATGGTTAAGGCAAAATAGATCTTGCTTATGACCGCCGTCATATCTCACTTTCATGCCAATTAAACACTGGCTAATACCAACTTTTATCATATTTTCAATTAAGTTATTAGTAGGCGTTATTATTTTTGTTTCAAGATGAATAGACTAAATTAACCTATTTAGATTATAGAGTCTAATCACTTTTTTATGGTTGACTCTTATTATTTCATATTTTTGTCATTTTTTGTCACGTAAAAGTCATGGTTGTACAAGACAATGTTGGCTTAGGGATTTTTGAGATATGGATGGATTTTAATTATAGGTGGATAAAATGATGAAAAAGTTAATTAAAAATAAAAGTTTAATAGCGCTGTCACTGTCAGCCTTATTATTAGCAGGTTGTGGTCAAGATGGCACCGATGGCGCGCCTGGTCAGGATGGGGCTCCCGGACAGGATGGCACACCAGGTCAAAATGGCACCAATGGCTTAAGTTCATTAGTTAAAACAACTGATTTAGTCTTAGGTAATGAACAATGCTTTAAAGGCGGAATTAGAATTGATTCAGGAATAGACGCTAATGGTGATTCAGAGCTTTCAGCTGATGAAATTGAATCAACCTCTTACGTTTGTACTACAGCTTCAGTCAATCAGGATTATAACTTTAAACGAGTAGCGACTTTCCCTGTTTGCTCACAGATTGATCCAGACTGTAATACTGATACAGAAACGGCAGCAGAAATTGTTGCGGCGAGCAGTGATGGTAATACATTAATTTATTCAGACAGTCCATTAGAAGCACTTGGCTTTGTTGATATCAGTAACTCAAAAAGCCCCGTGGCTTTAGGTACGCTTGAATTAGATGGTGAGCCAACATCAGTGGCGGTTAAAGGTGATTATGTTTTAGTAGGTGTTAATACCTCGCCTGATTTAGATAATCCTTCTGGCGAGTTAGAAGTTGTTGATATAGCAACTCGCACAGCCATTAGAACGCTTGACTTGGGTGGCCAACCTGATTCAGTTGCGGTAAGTCCCGATGGTAATTATGCCGCAGTAATTATTGAAAATGAAAGAGACGAAGATGAAGTAGTTGATGGTGTTGAAGGTGGTTTACCACAAGCGCCAGCAGGCTTTTTAGTCATCGTTGATTTATCTGATAATGATCCGGCTAATTGGGCAACCTCTAATGTCGACTTAACGGGTTTAACGGATGTTGCTGTTGGTGAGACAGATCCAGAGCCAGAATATGTTGATATTAATAACAACAATATTGCTGTTGTTACATTACAAGAAAATAATCACCTTGCATTAGTTAACTTAACTAATGGCGAAGTTGTGAATAATTTTACAGCCGGAACAGTTGATTTAACCCAGGTTGATATAGCCGAAGAAGATATTATTTCTCAAACTGAATCACTAACCAATGTTCCTCGTGAGCCAGATGGTGTTGCTTGGATCAATAGTGAATATTTTGCAACAGCTGATGAAGGTGACTTTGAAGGTGGCAGCCGTGGATTTACTATTTTTAATACGAAAGGTGACATAGTTTGGACTTCAGGTAATACCCTAGAGCATTTAACAGCGCGTTTTGGCCATTACCCTGAAGGTCGTTCTGAAAATAAAGGTAATGAACCAGAAAATGTTGAAGTGGGCATTTATGGTGACGATCGTTATTTGTTTGTTAACTCAGAGCGTTCAAGTTTAGTATTTGTTTATGATGTGGCTGACCCAAAAAATCCAATCTATAAACAAACGCTACCAGCAGGTGTTGGTCCTGAAGGTGGTTTAGCTATTCCATCACGTAATTTATTAGTAGTTGCCAGTGAAAAAGATGATCGTGGTGATAAGATTCGTTCAGCAATTAATATTT
>CAYPMT010000039.1:0-18376 GCA_964411875.1 uncultured Kangiellaceae bacterium | reverse complement strand
CTCTAGTTAACGGTTTTAATGATATGAGTGAATCGATCTACACTGCTAGCGAAGGAATGCAAACAGCGGTAGAGCAAGCCACTGGCGACTTACATGAAACTAACGAAGCTTTAGAGATGCAAAACATTGAGCTGGACATGGCGCGCAAACAAGCTATTGATGCAAGTCGAGTAAAATCAGAGTTTTTGGCAAACATGAGTCATGAAATAAGAACACCAATGAATGGTGTTATTGGTTTTACTAACTTGTTACTCAGAACCAATTTGACGCCTAAACAAATGGATCATTTGAATACCATTAAAAAGTCAGCTAATAACTTACTTTCAATTATTGATGATATTCTAGACTTCTCTAAAATTGAGGCCGGTAAAATGGAGTTTGAAAAGCGCCCTCTTAACATTAGTGATTGCATTGATGAAGTACTTAACCTACTAGGGCCAGCCTCTCAAAATAAAAATATAGATTTAACCGGCATCATCCATAATAATGTTCCCGAAAATTTGCTCGGTGACCCTGTACGTATATCGCAGATACTCACGAACTTAACCAATAATGCGATTAAATTTACACATAGAGGTAATGTGCAAATACGAGTGATTCTAGACGAAGAAACACCTCAATCTGTTAGCGTTAAATTTGAAATAGAAGATACAGGGGTCGGCTTATCAAAAGAGCAACAAAGAGTTCTATTTCACGCTTTTACTCAAGCTGACACCACCACCACAAGACGATTTGGTGGGACAGGCTTAGGCTTAGTTATATCTAAGAAGTTAGTAGAATCTATGGATGGACGTATCGGCTTATTAAGTAAAGAAAATGTTGGGTCTACTTTTTGGTTTACTATAAGATTGGATAAAGACCCTGATGAAATCAACGCTGATGGCTTTGGATTTCCCGGCTACCGAATTTTACTGCATGACTATAATCAAATATCTCAACATGCAACCAAACATATATTAAAACAATGGGGGACCCTAATTGAAACCTGTGATGATATCGACTCAATTCTTACAACAGCCGAATTAAACTATGAACAAAAAAAAGATGTTCACTTAATCATTATTGGTGGCTATAAAAGTTATGAATACCGTTCACAACTCACACATCTAAAAGATATCGCTGACAAACTCAACTGTTCTCTAGCGGTAATGCTCAACTCATCTGATGAAAATATTATTAAAAATTATAGGTTGTTAGGTATTGAACATTTCCTTAATAAACCGATTGTTCGAAAAAATCTTTACAAAACACTTTTTGATTGGTTTGGTTTTGACAAACAATTTAAAAACATTTTATCACATCAAACAGAACCCGAAGAAGATGATACTTATACTAAAGTTTTATGTGTTGATGATAATGAAGCTAATTTGAAATTAGTTTCAGAATTAATGTCCGAATATAATATCCAAGTCAGTCTTTGCTCAAATGGCAAAAGTGCGGTTAAAGCTTGTAAAAAAACCAACTTTGACTTGATCTTTATGGACATACAAATGCCAGATATTGATGGTGTTGAAGCAACACGAAGGATCAGAAAAATTAAAGACTCCAATAAACGAATGCCTATTATTGCCCTAACTGCTCATGCCATGAAAGGTGAAAAAGAAAGACTCCTTAAACAAGGCATGGATGACTATTTAACTAAGCCTGTTAGTCAAGAAGAGTTAGAAAATATGATTAAAAAATGGAGTAAAAGAAACCTATTTCGAATTAACTCTAGTTCAAAGAAAGCATCGAAAAATAAAACAGCTAAACCGCCAGAAAAAGTTAAATTACTAAAGAGTGAAAACACCAATATTATCGACTGGCAACTCAGCCTAAAATCAGCCAATCAAAGAGAAGGACTAGCAAAAGATATGCTAACCATGCTAGTCACCAGTTTTGCAGAAGCAAAACAAACAATTATTCACGCTTTTGATAAGCAAAAGACAGATGATTTGATTCAAGCAATCCACAAACTTCATGGCGCAACCGCTTATTGCGGTGTTCCTGAATTAAAGCAGCTGGCTTTTGAATATGAAACGTCACTCAAACAAGATACTTCTTATGAAGATATCACTGATACCCACCACTCATTCTTGAAAGCTATTGATGCCGTTGAAGATGCCTCTAAAGACTATATCTAGACTCTCTCAAATTTTAAATTTCTTTTACTAGGAGGCTCTGATTTTTTGTGTTTATTGGCTTTAAAGGCTTACCTACTAATATTTCTAGCTGGCTATCGTAATTGACTAACTTACAATCAAGAATTTGATTATTCAAACTAATTTCATCTGAGTGCTCAATATAAACTTTATGGTAATTTTCTGTATAGCCAAAAGTCCTAAACCCGCCATGACTTAATCGTTGGGCTTGCCCTTCACACAAAACTGCTTGTTCTTTATTAATCATTGAGTTCATAGCCTGCTGTTTAATGATTTTTGCTTGTTGATGTAACACTTGGCTTCTTTGTTTTTTAATATCAGAAGCAACTTGTCCTGGCAATCGGGCTGCCTTAGTCCCTTCTCTATTCGAATAAGAGAAAATATGCGTATGGCCAATTTTAGCCGACTCAATCAATTGTTTAGACGACTCAAAATCAGCATCTGCTTCACCCGGAAAGCCAACAATAATATCGGTTGTAATATTAAATTCTGGCACCACTTTTCTGGCCTTTTTAACTAGGTTTAAAAACTCTTCTGATTTACATCGGCGAGCCATTTTTTTTAAAATTTGATTGCTACCACTTTGCATTGGTAAATGCATGTGAGGCATCAAACGTTTATTTTTAAACAACTCGAAAAAGTTCTCAGGTAAATCCCATGGCTCAACCGAAGCAAAACGGATTCTCGGAATACTCGTTTGATTTAAAATGGCAACCACTAAATCATACAGTGAACTATTCAAATCAACACCATAACCACCAACATGGACGCCAGTCAAAACAATTTCTTTAACTTGCTTTTTTTCTAACTCGCTAACTTCTTTCACTAATTCATCAATTGTTCGGCTTTTTTCATCGCCTCTAGCAAGAGTCACAATACAATAGGTACAACGATAACGGCAACCATCTTGTATTTTAATAAATGCTCTTTCCTTGTTTCTAACAAAAATAGCCGACTCTTCTGGTTCAATGGCAGAGAAAGGCATCGACGGTAAGTTCAATAAGGGTTTAACTAAATCAGGTAACTGATCTTTCTGAGCATTATCGACTACTAGGTCAACACCTAATAATTCTTGAGCTTGTTGCTTTTCTATAGCCGCATAACAGCCAGTAACCACTAGTTTGGCTTGTGGATTTTTTCGATGTAAACGACGAATACTTTGACGTGATTTTCGAGCCGCCTCTCCAGTCACCGCACAGGTATTAATAACCATCAAGCTAGCCGCTTCTATAGTTGATGTTATTGACAGGCCTTGCTCGCGGAACATTTCTGCCCACATTTGCAATTCGGCTTCATTCAAGCGACAACCCAAAGCGGTTAAATAAATAGATGCCATCAGTTAACTCTTACTTATGCTTAGATTCATAAACAACTAATTTCTTAAACAATTAATAACAGTTCGACCATATCTTTGTCGATCAAGTAGCTCATTAAAAACAGGACTCACTTGACTTAATGGCACTTCATCCATAAGTATTTTATCTAAACTTTTTGGTTTAAGTTGTTGCCCCATTTGCTGCCAAATTTTTTGCCTTAATGTCATGGGGCAATTAGTTGAGCTAGCGCCCAATAAACTAATGCCTCTTAGGATAAAAGGAAATACACTCGAATTTAAATGTTGTCCATCAGCTAGTCCAATAGATGCAACGTTTCCCCAAGGTTTAACGTGAGTGATGAGTTTCGCTAAAGAGTCACCACCAAGATTATCAATAACACCCGCAAAGCGTGATTTTTCTAATAAACCATCCCCTAAACTTAAATCATCTAATGAACAAACCTGATCAGCACCAAGCTCGGTTAAATAAGTTTTAAATGAATCCCTGCTAGTCAATGCAATCACTTGATAACCTAAACTGGCTAACATTGATATAGCAATTGAACCGACACCACCAGTGGCACCACTAACGACTATAGGGCCTTGTTCAAGGCTTTGTTCATTATGCTGCATACGATAAATAGCTAAGGCAGCAGTAAAACCAGCTGTTCCTAAAACCATAGCTTCTCGTAAAGTTAACCCATCAGGTAAAGGTATTACCCAATCTGCCGGTACTCGAGCATACTCAGCCAAACCACCATCGTGATTTTCTCCCAAACCACAACCATTGACTAAAACTTGATCTCCTGGCGAAAAGCGATCATCACTCGATGACTCAACCACACCGGACAAATCAATACCTGCATTTAAAGGAAACTTTTTGAGGATCTTGCCTTTGCCTGTTGCAGCCAAAGCATCTTTATAATTAACGCCTGAGTAATGCACCCGAATGACGATATCACCGGCACTAAGTTGGGATAAATTAATTTTTTCTAATCGATGGTCAACAACTCGATCAGTTTGATAGACACGGCAAGCAGTAAAATCCAAGTTTGATAACTCAGCTCAAGTCAAAAACTGGATTTTACCTTAACTTCATTTTAATCTCTAATCTATTTCGATTAATTAATGAACGCCTTTCATGCCTTTTTTGAGTAAAGGTGAAAATAAAATTAACAATACACCAAAGCCTACACCAACATAAGTCAACGACTCAAATAAACTACTGTAAATATTTAGCGCTTCACCTATATCGGTAATTTCACCACCACTAGTATCAACACTAGCCAATGGTGCAATAATTGTATGTGCGACAAATTCAGAACCCGCCGTCGCTAGGAACCAGGTTCCCATCATAACCCCAACCACACCTTGCACCGATAACTTAGTCACCGCAGATAACCCAACTGGCGATAAGCATAGTTCACCTGTGGTATGTAATAAATAAGCCAAAACTAACCATATCGCAGCAACTTGACCAGCAGCATTAGGCATACTAGAACCAATAACCAATGCTCCAAAACCAAGACCAACTTGTATTAAAGCAAGTCCAAATTTAACTGGTGTATTGGGTTCTAATTTAAGCTGGCTTAACTTCAGCCAAAGCCAAGCAAAAACCGGTGCTAATATAAAAATGAAAAGTGCATTTAAAGATTGAAACTGAGAAGCCGGTATTTCAGTACCAAACAGATTACGATCAATAATGCGATCAGCAAATAAATTCATTGATGAACCAGATTGTTCAAACAAAGCCCAAAAAATGACACTAAAAACAATCAATATCATTAAAACTATCATGCGACTACGTTCTTCACTGTTACACTTGATGGCTAAAAAATAAACCAGCCAAATGAAAACTGCTGCGCCAATACTTGCTAACGCTAAACCAACCACTTCATGACGCTGCACCATTTGCCAAATTATAAATAAAGAAGCAATGCCACATAGATAAATTAACCATTCTCGATTAATGCCAGCAAAAACTTTTTCTTTAAGCTTTTCAGGGTTTGTAGGTTCAGCTAAACCATTTAGATACTTTTGTCCCCAAAGAAAAACAGCTAAGCCAAATAACATTCCAATACCTGCAGCACCAAAACCCCATGCCCAGCTAACTTTTTCACCTAACCAACCACAAATAATCGTTGCCAAAAAAGCACCTAAGTTGATACCCATGTAGAAAATAGTAAAACCACCATCTCTCCGTGGATCATCTTCTGCATATAAACGACCAACGATCGTTGAAATATTGGGTTTTAAAAAGCCAATTCCAACAATAATTAGGGCTAAGGAAAAGTAGAAAACTTGAATTGCAAAATTATCTTGAATAACAACTTTTTCAGTTAAAACTGTACCAGCAGCAAGAATACTTCCATCAGCTAATGTTAATGCCTCACTCAAAACACTACCAGCAGCATACTCAATTGCTTGCCTACCTTCAAAGGCCATACCTAAATGACCTAAGCAAAGTAATATAGCACCAAAGATTACGGCCTTTCTCATTCCTAAATAACGATCAGCTAACAGACCACCAATAACTGGCAAAGCATAACCGAGCCCCAAATAACTACCTAAAGTATGTCCACCAGCAGCATCACTAAATAAATGATACTTTGTCAAATAGAAAATTAGTAACGCTTTCATTCCATAAAAAGAAAAACGTTCCCACATTTCAGTAAGAAATAAAATATACAAACCTTTTGGGTGACCCATTATGGTTCGTTCTTCAGGCAGATTCACACTATTCACTAAAAAACCCCTTACCTTAAATGCTACTACTTATTTGATATAGCTAACCTAAAACAAACTTTAAATTAACCAGAATTTTTATTTTCAATATAACAAAAGAGAGACTGTTATCATTGATATTTATTAAAATTGTTAACGTATTTTACATAAAAAGTAACTTTTGTCTGCATAAATTAAGCAAAACCTAGCAAATAAATTAACCCGATTAGAAAAAAACCTATAAATTTGCGGCTTTTTTTCGGACGCCTTATAAAAGCGATGTTTTATGCTTTTTTAGTAAAAATTAAGAACACTTTAAACTTAAGCTTGTCACAAATGCATAAAAACAGTATAAAAGGGAGATTTGTCTGTAGGATCTATAGAATCCCGGAATAAAACAACTTAATAAAAATTCAACATAATAATAGGAGCTGTCTTAAAGATGTCAATTAATGTTCATAAAAACAGGGGGGATTTTCTTGGTCACCCTAAGGGCCTGCTTTTACTTTTTACCACCGAGATGTGGGAGAGATTTAGTTACTATGCTATGAGGGCAATTTTAGTTCTCTATCTCACGGATACAGCAAAGGGGCTTGGCTGGTCTAATGCTAACGCGTTAGAGCTCTATGGCACATTTACTATGTTGGTCTACTTAACACCTTTAATTGGTGGCTGGTTAGCCGACAACTTCATTAGTCAACGTAAGTCAATTATCATTGGTGGACTGCTAATGGCAGCAGGTCAATTTACACTTGGGCTTCCACATGCCTGGTCACCTGGTATGGAAGAAAACCTTTTTTACACTGGTCTAGCTCTTCTGATTGCAGGTAATGGTCTATTTAAACCAAACATTTGTACTATGGTTGGCGATCTTTATCCAGCTGGCGATAAAAGACGTGATGGCGCTTTCACTATTTTTTACATGGGGATCAATATAGGTGCATTCGCATCAGGAATTGTCGTTGGTAGTGTTGTCAGTGCCTTTGGCGGAAATTGGCAAGCCGGCTTTATTTGCGCTGGCATTGGAATGTTTATCAGCGTTGTGATTCAAATATTATTCGCAAAAAAATTATTAGGCGACATTGGAACCGTTCCTGCCGCCAAGAAAAAGCTTCAAGAGGATGTAGAACAACCTAAACAGCCCCTAACTAAAGAAGAGTTTGATCGCATTAAAGTTATTTTAATTTTAGGCGTATTCACCATTATATTTTGGGCTGGCTTTGAACAGGCTGGTGGCCTAATGAATATTTATACTAATGAGTTTACAGATAGAAGTATTGGTAGCTGGGAAGTACCAACCACTTGGTTTCAATCCTTAAACCCTGTATTTATCGTTATATTTGCTCCAGTATTCGCAGCACTTTGGATGAAAATGGGTTCTAAAGAACCAGACTCACCCACTAAATTTGCTTTAGGTTTAGTTTTGTTAGCTATTGGTTTTTGCTTCATGATTGGTGCAGTACTAGAGCAAGGTGGCGATGCCTCAGTAAAAACTAGTATGTTTTGGTTAGTCGGCGCCTATTTTTTTCATACTATGGGTGAGCTTTGTTTATCACCTATCGGCTTATCTATGGTTACCAAACTTGCTCCTCTGAGACTTGCCTCTTTATTAATGGGCGTATGGATGTTCTATACTGGACTTGCTAATTATATTGCAGGTTTCGTGGGGTCACTCGTTGGCGGTAGTGGAGACGATGGATCTCAAACAGCAATGATAGATAATGCCATGGCAATCTTTTCTGGCATCGCTATAACCTCTGTTGTTTCAGCAATTATTTTATGGTTAATGGCAGACAAATTGATTTATTGGATGCATGGCGCAGAGATCAAAAAATAAACGCTAACCAACAAAAAAACCTAGAAACCTTCTTGCTAGAAAATTTCTAGGTTTTGAATTTAAACTATTGTTTTATATAAAATAATTCTTTTTATTTACGCAGCTTTAATTAATTCAGCCAGCTCGCCATTTTGATGCATTTCTAACACAATATCACAGCCGCCAATCAACTCACCATTAACCCAAAGTTGTGGAAATGTTGGCCAATTCGCATGCTTAGGTAATTCGGCTCGAATATCCTGATTTTGCAAAACATCAACATAGGCAAACTCTTTGCCACAACCCATCAAAGCCTGAGATGTCTGTGCTGAAAAGCCACACAAAGGTGTTTCTGGAGAGCCTTTCATATACAAAATAATTTTATTTTCGGCTATTTGCTGTTTAATTTTATCAAGTGTTTCCATTAGTACAACCTATATAGTAGTGTCATTAACAATCAGTTTACCTGAAATGAATTGTAAACTTAATTGCTTCTCACATCCACTATCATTAATCGCCTACAAAAAATATGGTTTTAATGCTAAAGCCCACTTATTATTAAATTGATAAACTTATACCCTATAATGCTCAATTGCTAGGAAGGCTTATGTTTTATATTAAATGGATGCTTTTATGGTCTACCACTATTATTTCAATATCGGCTACTATCATTTCAATAATAGTACCCAAACTTAGCGCTGAAGAGCTTGCCATTTATCGTTCAGTTGATGATACCGGCAATATCGCCTATTCAGACAAGCCCCCGCTATCCGATGATTATAAAGTTATTCAAACCCCATTATTAAATGGAATTAAACTTGAAAATCAAACAGCCATCGAAAAACAACTCGAAAAGCTTAATAAATCATTAACCAAAACTAGAACAAAACGTTTAGAGCGTTATAAAGACAAAGAACAACAGTGTGAAGCCTATGAACAAGCCATTAGTCGAGTTGAGAAACAATTAAAACAACGTCAAAAAGCCTATAAATTTGAACAGCTTAAAAATCAACTTGAAGAGTTACGTGATAAAAAGCGAAAAGACTGTTAAGTTTTATCAAGTATATCGTTTATAATTCATTTCCTATTTTTTTAAATAGATAAATTATATCAATGCTACAAAAAGTTCGCTCTTTCGAGCAATTCCAACATTGGCATGAAAAACTACAGTCCTTGAATATTAGAGGGCTTATTTTTACCGATCCAGATGCTCCAATTGTACAAAACTTTAAACAACTCTCACATGACTCTTTAAAACAAAGCCATGTTAGCGACAAGTCTGATGATATTATTGGTCGCGAATCTAGCTTAATCATTTTTGATGCAACTGATAAATTTGATGCTAACCTGTTTGCTTCTATTAGCTCCACCTTGGTTGGCGGCGGCATTCTCTTGGTTTTTTTAAATCAAAGAGCTCAGGATTTTGCTAAAAATTTAATTGAGAAAGAACAATCACAATTATTGACCACAAAAATCTGCCCGCTGCTAATTCGAGTTATCAATAGCCATATTCATAACCCCTCCACAGCCTTAAGTTTTAATAATTATTTTACTTTTAACCAAAAGCTATTTGAGATTAATGCTATTGAAAGTAACAATGTCTTTTCTGAACAGGAACAATTAATAGAAAAAATAGAGCGTGTTGCCCAAGGACACGCTAAACGCCCGCTCGTTATTACTGCTAATAGAGGGCGCGGGAAATCAGCAGCCTTAGGCATTGCTACAGCTAACTTGTTAACGTCACAAAACGACTACAAGGTTATTCTTTGTGCACCCAAAACAAACAACCTTCAAAGTTTCTATAAGCATCTTTATAAAAGCTTAAATCAAGTAGAGAAAAAAATAAAAAAACATTTGGTTATACCTAATCAATCTCAATTAGATTTTGTTCCGATTGATGAAATTATTCGTCATCGTCCTCAAGCTAATTTACTGATTATCGATGAAGCTGCTGCTATACCTATTGGTCAATTAGAAATGATTCTAAAAAGCTATAATCGTATTATCTTTTCAACAACCACTCATGGCTACGAAGGTAATGGTCAAGGTTTTGAAATAAAATTCAAACCAAAATTGTTAGCTATTTATCCACAAACTCGTTTTGCCTCTTTAGAAAAACCGATGCGATGGTCAAGTCAAGATGAAATGGAACCTTCAACCTATCAAGCATTATTACTAAATAATCAATTACCTTTAATCCAAGAAGATTTTGTTGAAATAAGTGATGTGAAATTTGAGATCGTTAATAAAGACGAATTAGCCTTAGACGAAAAGAAGCTCAAACAAGTTTTTTTATTGCTCACTAACGCCCATTATCAAACTAGACCAAACGATTTACAGTTTATTCTTGGTGATAAAAAAAGCTTTATCGCCCTATTAAGTTATAACGAAACTATCATTGGTGTTGCTCTTATTAATCAAGAAGGTCATCTAAAGCCTGAAATTTGTTCGGACATTCTTAATGCAAAAAAGCGATTTAAAGGAGAGCTATTACCTCAGTCTATTATTAGTCATTTTGGTTTAATTGATGCAGGGCTATTAACTTATTTAAGAATCATGCGAATAGCTATTCATCCTCACTTACAACAACAAGGTTTAGGCACTTATCTTTTACAAGAAATAAAATCAATTGCCCAAGAAAAGAAAGTGGATTTTGTTGGTGCAAGCTTTTCAATCAGTAATCAAGCTGTTAATTTTTGGCTGAAAAATCGATTTTCCTGCTTTAGACTATCAGCATCTACTCACTCCTCTTCAGGTCAACACAACCTAGAAGTAATCCAATCGCTTAGTCTAAAATCGCAAAAAATTTATCATCAATTAACAACCCGTTTTAATCATAATTTGATAGATAAGATCCGCTTTTTTTACCAAGATATAGACCATAAAATTATTATGTCTATTTTGTTGAAAAAAGTCTTTACTGATAATAACTATGAAATACCAACAACCTATGAGCTTAATGAATTAAAGCGCTTTTCTCAATCTAAGCTAGGGTTTAGCATGGCAGCAGTAATGATTAGTAAACTTTTTTTCTCTAAACTTATTCAGATTTATGAATCCAAAGAATGGCAAAGTCATGAAATTGAATTTCTAATTGCTTGCTTAATTAAACAAAACAATTTTAAAAAATTAGCCATAGAGTTTAATTTGGTTGGTCAAAAAAAGTCGCTTGAACAACTTAAGCTTTTAGTAGCAAAACTTCTTGTTACTGAGTAAAATCATACACTTAATCGAATTAGTTAATATAACCTCGAGTTAATACTTCTATGAGCCTTCAACACCGACAGATACCGGTTACACCTTTTCAACAAAACTGCTCTCTTGTTTGGTGTGATGTGACCCAACAAGCTGCAATTATTGACCCCGGAGGTGATCTTGAGAATATTCTCAATAAAGTCGAACAACACCAAGTTAAGGTTTGCCAAATATTTCTCACTCATGGACATTTAGATCATGCTGGTGGAGCAAATGGATTAGCTAAACAACTCCACATACCAATCATTGGTCCTCATCAGGATGATGATTTTTGGCTACAAGGCATGCAACAACAAGCTGAAAGCTACGGATTCCCTGGCGTGGAAGTCTGTCAGCCAGATCAATGGTTACAAGATGGTGATTCAGTTAACATTGGCAATGAAAGCTTGCAAGTTTACCATTGTCCTGGGCATACACCTGGCCACGTTATTTTTTATCATAAAGATTCTCAATTTGCTTTTGTTGGTGATGTCTTATTTAAAGGCAGTATTGGTAGAACAGACTTTCCTAAAGGTGATTTTGATACCTTGATTAATTCTATTACCAGTAAACTTTGGCCATTAGGTAATACAACTCAGTTTGTGCCAGGTCATGGAGAAATTTCAAATTTCGAAGATGAAAGAAAAACCAACCCTTTCGTTGCTGATTCTGTTTTAAAATAATGACTTTTACAAACCCGATAAAAAAAGGCATGCCAAGCATGCCTTTTTCTTTTGATACTTTATACTTTTTTGAAATTAAAAAGTATAAACCGCTGTAAACGAAGTAATCGTATCTTTATCTTCAAAACCTTCTGGCGCATCAGATTGTTTTCTGATTTCATAAGAAACCTTCATCGACAAATTTTCAACGATATTAGCCGTCAAACTCGTTAATGAAGTAGTAATCGTATTATCGTCACCAATCTCACTACTTAATAATTGCTCAAAATTTGAGGTTTCGCTAATAACACGCTTATAAGCACCAGCAATACGAGTAATCCCTTCTGATTCAGTTGATGCAGGAATCTCGTCTATAACGACATTATCGTTCTCATCTAAAACTTCGGAAATAGCTGAAATCCTGCTTTTACGAGTACCGAAACCTATCTCACCGTCAAGCGTGTGAACATCGTCTTTAATGAAACTATAACCAACACCAACAACAGCAGAAGCTTGATAATCAAAACCAGAGTTATCAATTTTATCGTAACCAAGTAAACCGAAACCATAAGCTCTATCATTAATTTTATAATCAGACTTGACTTCAGCTGCGTAGTTTTCAGTGTCTTCACTATCTGTTTCATTAGCTTGAACGGCTAAGAAACCTTGATGTCGCCACTTTTCAACTTCATAACCAAGGTTTAATCGGCCATTAGTTGAGGTGGTATCATTATTACCTGATACGGCCACATAGCCAAACTCAACACTAGCATTCCACTTAGCTTCAACATCACCTAAGCCTTCAGCGGTTTCAGGAGCACCAAGAAAGAATTGATTAGCTAAACTAAAGGGAGAAACGACTAATGATGAAACCAGTAGAATAGGCTTCAATTGTTTCACGATATTCATTTTAAAATACTCCTAAAAAAGTAATTTCAACTTATTAAAAAAATAACTGCTAGAAAAATAAATAACTCTATTATTATTCTAGCAACGATGCTAACGGATAAAAAATCTAATTACTAGTTAATATTAAATTTTGAGATTTTAGACACACAAAAGCACTTTTTAGTCACAAAAATTTATAACTTTTGTTAACCAGTCAACTATTTTTTACCTAGCAAATAAATATTAATCCAATCACCAGCTTGCTTATTGCCAATACTTTTTTTCAACTGACAAGATTTTGGCTGAAAAATGAACGATTGAGTTTCTTTTTCTGTATAACGTTTAACTTTCTCAGAAACAACAATTTGGCCTACATCAGCTATCGATTCTAAACGAGCCGCCATATTAACAGCTGCACCCTCTAAATCGGAACGTTCAGTCACCTCATTATGCACGACAGATATATGACCAAAATCGATTCCTATACGCAACTTAAAATCAGCAGCAATAAGCACTTCTCTGATCATAAATGCACACTCAACAGCCGACTTGGCGGTTAAAAAAGTGGCTCTTAAAGAATCGCCTTCCATATTAGGATAACCCGCTTTCCAACGTTCAAGCACAGGCTTTAGCAACCCTCTAAATAAGGAAAGCTTTTCAGAGACACTTTCTTTGTTCCAGCGGGAAAAATCATGTAAGTCAATAAACAATACACAAAAACGTTTTTCTTCTTTTAACTCCTGCTCAATTGCCAGCTCTAACAAACGTGGCCAAAATTTTTCTTTAAAACTTGCTATGGCTTCTTTTAACTGAGCTTGGATTTTATGTTCTGTACGTAATGCTAATTGAGCTTTTTGTATTCTTTGTACTTCTTTATTCAAGAGGTCTTCTAATTCATCTAATTCATATTTATCAGTTTCTTCAACAATTAACTTGACTAAAGCAATACCCGAAATATTTTTGATAGAATCTAAACGAATTGTAATCCCCCAATAAGCAGCCTGTAGATGCTCAATTAAAATTGGCAAGGTTGCTATTTCATTCGATGTTAATCGGTAGTCATATTTCAACTCAATAATTAACGATTTAGAATATACTCGTTCAAATTGCTTTTCTTTATACTCAGTTTTTACAATGCCTCTATCATCCCAATAAGCATGTGAACATTTAGCATGACGAATATCCCACTCTTCAATTTTTGTATTGAAAAGTTTAATGCCACTTAAATTTGTCTGCCCTAAACAGCTTCTGGTTAAATCTGCGTTACGAAAGTCAACATTTTCTAAATTGGCCGCAAAAAAGTTTATGCCAAACAAGTCAAAACCGGATAGGTCAACATTAGATAAATTAGAAAATTTAAAATAGGTTTTATTAAGCTTCACTCTTTCTAAATTAATGCCGGCTAAATTTGCATGGTTAAAAATAGTATTAGTTAAATCTGCACCTTTTAGATTGGCTTTTTTCAGACTTGCTCTAGTAAGATCTTTACCAGCTAAATTTTGTTTAGACAAATCACAGAAGTCAAAGCAAATTTCTGACAAGTTAAATGTTTGCAAATCTAAATCAGTCAAGTCGCAATTAATAAATATGGTTTTATCTAAAACAGCTGTTAACAAGTTAGCTTGCTTAAAAACACAAGCAGTAAACTTGGCTCTAGACAAATTACTTGCAATTAATTTGGCCTGAAAAAAGTCACAACCTGTAAAGCTTGAGCCGGTTAAATCTGTCGAAATTAAATTTGCTGATTTGAAAATAGCATTCTCAAAATGACAATTGATAAATTTAACATTTGAAAAATCTAAATCTGAAAAGTCAATATTTTGAAACTCAATATCTTCTATAAGAACATCACTATAGCCGTAGGTATCACGCCATCGCTTCCAGTTCTCTGGCTTCACAAAAAAATCAGGTGCTGTGAAAGGTTTGTTCATAACAACTATATTATAAGGCGTGGTTGGCTAAAATCATAATGTTTACGTCAGGTCTGTATATTGCATTAAATCCGCTTATAAAACAATAGATAAGCCATTTAAGTTAATGTGTTGTATCAAAAAAACCGGCTTGTTTTACATAGTAGCTTGTTAAACTTAACGAAATAGCTGTTCTTTCAGCACTTCTATTTCATCTCGGTAATTAGCCGCCTCCTCAAACTCAAGGTTCTTAGCGGCTTCTAACATTAACTTTTCAAGCTTTATAAGGCTTTTACTCATTGCCTCAGAACTCTCTGCTTGACTATATTTTGTTTTTGCCTCTGCCACATTAAAGCGAGATGATTTTGACGACTTTTCTCGACTCTCGCCAGCTTGCATTACATCACTAATTTTTTTGATGACACTCTGTGGCTTAATACCATGTTTCAAGTTAAAGTTATTTTGTATTTCTCGACGGCGATTAGTTTCACCAATCGCCTTTTTCATTGAACCCGTTATGTTATCTGCATATAAAATTGCCTTACCATGAAGGTTACGAGCAGCTCGACCAATAGTTTGAATCAATGAGCGCTCTGAACGCAAAAAGCCTTCTTTATCGGCATCAAGTATGGCGACTAAAGAAACCTCTGGTATATCAAGACCTTCTCGCAAAAGGTTAATACCGATCAAGACGTCAAATAGACCTTTACGTAAATCTTGAATAATTTCCATTCGTTCAACCGTATCAATACCCGAATGCAAATAACGCGCCCTAACATTATGCTCAATTAAATATTCGGTTAAGTCTTCCGACATACGTTTTGTCAAGGTTGTAACTAATACGCGTTCATTTTTGCTCGCTCGTAAACCAACTTCGGACAATAAATCATCGACCTGAGAAGCAACCGGCCTCACCTCAATTTCTGGGTCAATCAGTCCTGTCGGTCTAACAACCTGCTCCACAATATTACCTGAGTGTTCTTTTTCATAATCCGCTGGTGTCGCAGAAACAAAAATCGTCTGTGGTGCCAAGCGCTCAAATTCTTCAAATTTTAATGGTCGGTTGTCTAAAGCAGAAGGTAACCGGAAACCATATTCAACCAAGGTTTGTTTTCTCGAACGATCACCTTTATACATAGCACCAATTTGTGGCACCATAACATGTGACTCATCAATAACTAATAATGAGTCAGCAGGCAAATAATCCAATAAAGTTGGAGGATGTTCACCCGCTTTATGACCCGACAGAAAGCGTGAGTAATTTTCAATTCCTGAACAATAGCCTAGCTCTTGCATCATTTCGATATCAAAACGAACCCGTTGCTCTAATCGCTGATGCTCAACTAACTTGTTCAAACTTTTTAATTGTTCAAGGCGTATTTTCAACTCATCTTTAATTTCAACAATAGCATCTAACAAGGTTTGGCGAGCTGTTACATAGTGGCTCTTAGGGTAAACCGTTACTCGAGACAAACGTTTAATAGTTTCTCCAGTAAGGGGGTCAAAAAGGCTTAAGTTATCAACTTCGTCATCAAAAAGTTCAAGCCTAATGGCATCTCTTGCCGATTCCGCAGGGAAAATATCAATAACATCGCCACGTACCCGATAGGTCGCTCTTTGTAACTCCGTATCATTGCGGGTAAATTGCAGCTCAGCTAAACGCCGCAATACTTCACGCTGACTGATACTATCACCAGGTTTCAAGTGCATAACCATACTATGAAATTGCTTTGGGTCACCCAGACCATAGATAGCCGATACGGAAGCAACGATAATACTATCTCTGCGCTCGAGCAACGCTCGAGTTGCTGATAGTCGCATTTGCTCGATATGATCGTTAATAGAGGCATCTTTCTCAATAAAAGTATCACTGCTTGGTACATAGGCTTCGGGCTGATAATAATCATAATAAGAAACAAAATACTCAACCGCATTATTAGGAAAAAACTCCTTCATTTCACCATAAAGCTGTGCCGCCAAAGTTTTATTAGGTGCCATAACAATGGTCGGACGGGCAACCGTCTGAATAACATTAGCAATCGTAAAGGTTTTACCTGAGCCGGTAACACCTAATAGCGTCTGATGACTCAAGCCATCCTCAAGCCCTTCTACCAGCTGCTTGATTGCGTTAGGCTGATCACCAGCTGGCTTAAAATTGGATTGTATTGAAAAGGCGTCTGCCATATTGAACCTAAAGAAACTAATTGAATGGACACAAAGGATTTATGATAGCGAATTAAGCGCAAAGATTACAGCAACTTACTAGTTAACAATGCTGTTTATCAAACCTCTTAGCCAACCGGTTGTTTTTCAACCAAAACAGTATCGATTCAAGGTTTTCTAACTTGACTATAAATATGCTATTTTTTACCGCAGATAGTTGACCAATAACGCTTTCTTCTTTATTATTGCGCGTCTCTTTTAGAGAGATGATTCCCCCTTAGCTCAGTTGGTTAGAGCGACGGACTGTTAATCCGCAGGTCCCCCGTTCGAGTCGGGGAGGGGGAGCCAAATAGAAATAACGAAAAACCGCTCAAGTAGCGGTTTTTTTATGGCTTGTTTATAATCTGTATTTCACCCTATTCCTTTAAATATGGACATAAAAGCTGAGTAAATACTTTATTCACTCATTAGAACACTTTTAAATTGAACTTAAAAACATACTTTAAACTAAAACCCTTTATATTAGTTGCTAGCCTAGCCCTAGTCACTGGGCTAGTGATGTTGTTTTCACCAGAGTCTACTGATTTACTGCGCTATCAACGCTCAGCCATTGATGCAGGTGAATGGTGGCGAATCATTAGCGCTAATTTTTGTCATACCGGCTGGAATCATTGGCTATTGAATATAATAGGGTTAATTCTGATTGATTATTTATATCAACCATTTTTATCTCAGTGGCAAAGAAGCAGATTAATGCTTTTTTGTATTTGCCTCAATGTTTTACTGATTCATTTATGGCTTAATAATGCTTCTTATGTTGGTTTGTCCGGCGCGTTACATGGTTATTTGTTGGGCTGCGCCCTACTCAGCTTCCAAAAATCTCTAGTTTCTAATTCATTAGTGATTATTATTATCAGTGTTAAGTTATTTGTCGAACTCAACTGGCAAGTTAATCAAGCAACTGAAAAATTTATTCAAGCAAGAATTTTAGAAGAGTCTCATTTGTATGGCGCAATTTCATCAGTGCTTTATTGTTTTATAAAGTATCTGAAGGTTTTAATTTCTTTTAATCAAAAAACTAATAAGGATTGAGAGCCAAAACTCTCAATCCTAAACATCTAACTCATTAAGGATGATTAAATACTAATCTTATTTTTATTCTTTTTAATGGTCGCCTCCCCGATTCCTTTAACTTGATTTAACTCATTAATACTTTTAAATTTACCATGCTTATTTCGGTACTCCACGATTAATTGAGCTTTTTTAATACCAACTCCATGTAATACATCTGAGAGCTGCTCTGCACTCGCCGTATTCAAATTAACTTTTTCAACTTTTTGACTAGCAACCAACGTAGTTTTGTCAAACGCTTGCGCTAATGTCACTTGTGATAATGAAAAGCTGGTAAAAAGTAATGTGATTAAAAGAATAGTTTTTTTCATTTTATTGCTCCTTTATAGTTTGTTTTCTATTTTTATATCCTATGCCAAACTGGCGAAATAACTTTACCTTAAAATAATCTG
>CAYPMT010000038.1:0-18396 GCA_964411875.1 uncultured Kangiellaceae bacterium | reverse complement strand
TTTTAGTAAAAAGTTTATCCTTTTTTTTGTTGAGTGCTTGCGCTATTTTATATAAATCCTTGGCAGTAAACCCCCCGTTTAATTAACTTAGTGGAGTGAATCTATGCCTTTTTATATTAAACAAGGCGAAATTCCAGCTAAACGTCATATTACGTTTTATCGTGATGATGGCCAGCTTTATCGAGAAGAGCTTTTCTCGACTCATGGCTTTTCGAATATCTATTCGAATAAATACCATCATAATATGCCAACTAAAATGCTTAAGGTTGAGCCTTGTGAGATTGATCATGGCAGTGAGTGGCAAGATCCACTTTTGCAAAACTATAAAATTCATACTCAAGAAATTAAGCAGGGTGGTAATTTTTTTAGTGCCCGCTGTCGTCAGGTTTTCAATAGTGACGTTGCTATGTACACCGCCAAAGTTACAGAAGATACCGAGGCTTTTTATCGTAATGCTTATGCCGATGAAATAGTTTTTGTCCATGAAGGTACTGGAACTTTAGCTTCAGAGTATGGCGAAATACCAATCCAGCGTTGGGATTATTTGGTTATTCCAAAAGGAACCACCTATCAATTGAAGTTTGATAGTTATGAGAATGTTCGATTATTTGTGATTGAGTCATCAACTATGGTGACCATTCCTAAACATTTTCGTACGCCAACTGGTCAGCTTTTAGAAAGCGCGCCTTATTGTGAACGCGATATTCGCACACCGAAACTACAGCCTGCGATTGTTGAGAAGGGTGAGTATGAGCTCAATATTAAATACGGTGATCGCTATCAGAAAAATACTTTAGAGTGGCACCCCTATGATTTAGTCGGTTGGGATGGTGCTTGTTATCCTTGGGCGTTTAATATTCAAGAATATGCGCCTCGTGTTGGAAAAATTCATTTGCCACCCAATGAGCATTTAGTTTTTACCGCGAATAACTTTGTTGTCTGCAACTTTGTTCCCAGGCTTTACGACTTTCACCCTGAGTCAATTCCTGCGCCTTATTATCATACCAATATCGATAGTGAAGAAATACTTTATTACGTTGATGGTGATTTTATGAGTCGAACAGGCATCAACCCGGGTTCAATGACATTACATAAAAAAGGGGTACCCCATGGTCCTCAGCCGGGTAAAACTGAAGCATCTGTTGGTAAAAAAGAAACTTATGAATATGCGGTGATGGTTGATACCTTTAATCCGCTCAGTCTATCCAATCATTTTAAAGATTGTATGGAAAAAGATTACAACCAAAGTTGGTTAGAAGATTAAACCTTTATTAATTAATTTTTTTGTTTGGAGTAACAATCAATGAGTCAAGAAACACAAAATAATCCACTGAATCTTCGTGGTATTGAGTTCACTGAGTTTGCATCGGCAGACAGTGATTTTATGAATAATGTCTTTATGGATTTTGGGTTTTCAAAAGTTCAACAGTATAAAGGTAAAGATATTACGCATTACCAGCAAAATAGAATTCACTTTCTTTTAAATAAAGAAAAAAGTGGTTTTTCTGCTGAGTTCACAAAAACTCATGGCCCTGCTGTTTCATCAATGGGTTGGCGAGTCGATGACGCTGAGTTTGCCAAGTCAGAAGCAGTTAAACGCGGTGCGAAACCAGCAGAGTCTCAGGATTTTCCTTATCCAGCAATTTACGGTATTGGCGATAGCTTAATTTATTTTATCGATAATTATGAAGGTAATAACACTTTATGGGACGAAGACTTTGAAAATTTAGAAGAACCTATCTTACAAGAGCATAAAGGCTTTATTGAAATTGATCATTTAACCAACAATGTTTACAAAGGTACTATGGAACAATGGTCAAACTTTTATAAAGAAGTTTTTGGTTTTGAAGAAATTCGGTATTTTGATATTAAAGGCGTCAAAACAGCACTGTTGTCTTATGCACTAGCCAGTCCTTGTGGAACTTTCTGTATTCCAATTAATGAAGGTAAAGATGATAATAACAACCAAATTGATGAATATTTAGATCTTTATGATGGTCCAGGTGTTCAACATATTGCCTTTAGAACTGAAAATTTAATTAAGTCATGTGATGCGCTTAAAGATTCTTATATTGAAACGTTAGATATTATTCCAGAATACTATGACACCATTTGGGAAAGAGTACCTTGGGTAAAAGAAGATAAAGAAAGAATCAGAAAGCATAAAATTTTAGTTGATAGCCAAGCAGACAATACTTATTTATTACAAATTTTTACTAAGAATCTTTTTGGACCTATTTTTATTGAAATGATTCAACGTGAAGGTGATCACGGTTTTGGTGAAGGTAATTTTCAAGCTTTATTTGAGTCGATAGAAAGAGATCAGGAAAAGCGTGGTGTGATTTAATTGAGTTAAGTTTTTATAGTAGAATGAAAAGAGTCGCTTTTGCGGCTCTTTTTGTTTTTAGGGGAGTTAAATAAGTAGAGGAGTTAGATAGTTATGATGCAACTTTATTATACGCAATCATCACCTTACGCTAATTGTGTATGTATGTTAATAACCGAATTGGCAATTCAAAATCAGATAGATATGATTATTAGCCATCCTTTTGATAATCAGGAAAGTTTTTTACAAGCAAGTCCACTGGGTAAAGTACCTTGTTTAATAAATGGCCAAGAGACTGTTGGTGATAGCCAAGTGATTTGTGATTATCTCGATGCGAATTATAATAATGGCGATCTATTTAACCCTATTTATGCTGATTGGCGACTTAAAACATTTTACTCGATTTGTTATGGCGCCATTGATCTTAGTGTTGCTAGACGCATTGAAAGTCTACGGGAGAAAGAAGAGAACCATTCCATTTTTTGGCAACAGAGACAAAATCAAGGGATACAAGGTGGTTTAAACTTTATTCAAAGCCAGCTTTCTTTATTGCCTCAAGACTTTAGTATTCTACATATTGCTTTAATGAGTCTACTGGGCTATCTTAATTTTAGACATACAGATATTGAGTGGGACAAGCAATACCCATCACTGAGTCAGTTTTATGAGCAATTTAAAGCCCGAGCTAGTATAGCTCAAAACTTGTTTAGTGATTAAAGCCATTATTTGATATAAAAATTATTGATATATTGTGAGAGTTTGTTTGATAATAGCTAGCCATTTTAGTATATAGTTAGTAGCCTCTGCATTTATATTGTTTTAACATTATTGAGCTTTTATATGAAAATACTCCGATTAAAATACGGGTTAAGTTATTTAGCAACGATATGTTCAATTCTTTATATTGGCTCTGCTGCGGCTGTTAGTGAAAATAAAGAACAAGAGTCGCATTTACCCTTTAATGAATTAAGCGCTTTTAGTAAAGCTTACCATGAAATCAAATCAAATTATGTTGAACCAATAAATGATGATGTTCTCATTCGAGCCGCTATTCGAGGCATGGTTGAAAGCTTAGATAAACATTCAAAATATTTGTCTAAAAAACAGTTTCAATCTTTTATGGAAGCCAATCATGGCCAGTATGCTGGCGTTGGTTTAATAATACGTAAAAAAGAATATGGCGTAGTGGTTTCTAAAGTTGTTAAAAATAGCCCGGCTGATGAAGCGGGTATTAAAACAGGTATGATGGTTATTGAAGTCGATGGAAAACCTGTTGACTCTCTCACCCACAAGAAAGTAAGTCAAATGATTAGAGGCGAGGTTGGTTCAATTGTTGAACTAGTTGTTGCATCACCAGAATATTCTACACCTAAAAAGTGTCAATTACAGCGAAGACTGGTAATACTTGAGAGCATTAAAAGCCAACTATTACCAAAAAGTGTTGGTTATGTTGCTATTTCGCGATTTACTTTTAAGAGCCTTGAAGAATTTAATGATGCTGTTGTTGACCTGTCTCGAGAGCAACCGCTAAAAAAGCTAATTTTGGATTTAAGAAATAATCCTGGTGGGACACTTGATACGGCTGTCGAATTATGTGATTTGTTTGTTCGTGAGGGAAAAATTGTTATTTCTACGGGTAATAGTGAAGATGCTAAACAAACTTACCATGCAAGCGAAAGAACACCTTTTGAAAATTTAGACGTTGTCGTCGTTATTAATGGTCAATCTGCATCGGCGAGTGAAATTTTGGCTTCAGCTTTACGTGATCATGATAAAGCCATTATTCTTGGTGAAAATTCTTATGGTAAAGGTTCAATACAGTCGATTTTTCCATTAAATGATGGCTCGGGAATTAAATTAACCAGCGCCGAATACTTTTCGCCTCTTGGTCATAAAATTCAGGATGTTGGGATAAAGCCTGATGTTGTTTTTAAAGCACCTAAAGAAAAAAATCCTCACGATATTCGCTTATTAGATGACCCTCAGCTGCTACAGGCCTATTATATACTAGCCAAATAATCATATTTGCTAAATAGTCTGTGCTTCAGATAAGATAAAGGTTAGATATCTCTATAAATAATAGGGCAAGAGCTCGGGTTAGTTATTATTTTGCATTTAGGAAAAAATCAGTTGTCTAAATTATTAAAAGCTAGTATCTATTTTATTTTTATCTTTCAAGTCATGCCAAAGCTAAATGCTTTGTCACTTGAACCGATTGTTAAACCTAAAATAGCTATTGTTATTGATGATCTAGGTGACAATTTAAGAGCCGCTAAAAAAATTATGCTGCTGCCTGGCCAATTAACTTTAGCTATTATGCCTCATACTCCCCACGCTAAAAAAATATCGTCACTAGCTTCAGAGAAAGAGCACGATGTTATTATGCATTTGCCAATGGAGAGTTTGACTAAAAAAACTTTATTAGGCAAAGGCGCCATTTTATCTAGTATGTCGAGAGGCCAATTAGAAAAAATATTTTTTAAAAGTGCGGACTCCATTCCTAATTTAGTTGGTTTCAATAATCATATGGGTAGTTTATTAACACAAGATTCCAAGCGAATGAACTGGCTTATGCAAATGGCTTTTGAAAAAAGCTGGTATTTTATTGATTCGAGAACGAGCAGCCAATCAGTTGCCAAACAGGCTGCAATAGAGCTTGGTTTACCAACAGTAGGGCGAGATGTTTTTCTTGATCACCATCATGATGATTCGGAACTACCTAAAGTTCTTGCTCGTCAACTCAGTAAAGCTAAAACACTAGCTCGTAAAAGAGGTCATGTCGTTGTTATTTGTCATCCCTATCCAGAGACGCTTAAGTTTTTATCTGATCGTTTGCCAAGCTTATTAAATGAGTTTAAATTAGTCAGTGTAAGTCAGCTTATTTATCAATAATATATTCGTTGCCCAAGAAAAATACCGAGAGACATTGAGCGATTGGCTTTTCTATCTAAAACAAGTTTTGAGAAAAACCTAACTCTACAGATGATTCTGATCTTAAATCAAAAGGGAGTTTGCCATTGGCGTAGCCTAGGTAAATTCCATGTTCAAATTTAAGCCGTATAGCGCCATATTGAAAAACATCTAAATTCATTGTTTCAATAATATCTGGCGCGCTAAGCTCTTCGTGGTAGCGATAGTTAAAAGCAATCGCTTTTGGTGAGTATTTACGACCTTTTCTAAAACTCAGTGGATATTGAAAATGAAGTTCAGCACTAACTCGATCAAAATTATCAACATTCGTTAATGCCATTCGTTGATCATTATTTGAAGCATTTACTTTTCCAATCGCTAAAGTAGCACCCACAAACCAATCGGTTGAACTACCCAATAAAGTTCCCGCTTGTAATGCAACCAGTGTTTGAGTATCGCTATAATTTTGATCGCCTTCGACAGCTAATTGCAGACTAAAATCGTAGTCTTTTTCTTCGTTAGCATCGGTTTCAATATCATCAGGTTTTGATACAAGATAGCCGATATCTAGATTCAGTTTAGAAAAAGATTCTGGATTGAGATCTTTGTCATTAGTCCAGATACCTTCAAGTTTAACTTCAACAAAGCCATGCTCTTCGGTGAGTTGTTCAATGACGTTACTAAAATTATTATTAGAACCAAAGCTATCATCAGAAGTATTCGATTTTTCTTTTTCAAAAAAAGTCCAATTTTCTTCTAGTCGATATCTTAAGCCAAGAACAGCACCAGCATTATCACTTCCATCGAGTAACACGGGAGTAAATTTGTATGACTCGTCTGCACTATCTTTTTGATCATCAGCAAAAACTAGTTGTGAAAATACGATCAGTGAAACCAGTAGAGTAAGCTTTTTCATTTTGATATTTCCTTTTTATTCATCACTAAACTTACAATGCTTATCAAGTGTTTCGGCAAGATCGGTTAGTGTGTTATTGCCATCTTTAAAAATTGGCCAGGTTTCCTTGTACCATTTTTTTACGGTTGTTGATGAAGTTTGTTTTCTGACATCATAAAACTTTAGAACATATTGAATAAATTTTGCGGCAATTTTTTTTGCCCATTTTTCTTTAAGTTTACTGCTAGCATCATCAGGATAATTAGTAAAAAACTCAACCTTATAATTCCCTGCGGTTTTTCTCGGGACAAGAATTTCTTCAAACTGATCTAAGAGGTCTTCCAAAATAACATAAGTCGCTTTGCAGGCGAGGTTGTCTTTCCATTTGTAAGTCATGTGATTACTCCATTCATTTTTTAGTGAGTGAATATTAAATTAATGCCTTTCAATTTGCCAAGTGATTATTAATCTCGAATTAGTGATAGTAACAAATAATTAAGCATAACTATTTGATTTTATTAGAAAATTTTGATTTAAATGAAGATGCTTTAAAGCTTTATAAAGTGGTGATTATATTGAGCTGAGCTAAAATAGCTTGACTTGCTAATAATAATCATTATCATTTGTTGTAAGTCCAGTTTCTGCGGTAAATTTCTATTACTCTCCAAGAATATCTGTTGGTATTTGTTCGGTTAAACTAATGATTAACAGGCCGCATGAAATTGGATTTAATAAAACGTTTAAACGGTTTTCAATTTTGCATAAGCCAACATCAGTCGTTTTGATTCACCACTTTCAAAATTAATATGGGCAACGGTTTTATCGCCATCACCTTCAAAGCTTAAAATAACGCCATTGCCAAATTTTGCATGTTGAACCATTTGCCCAAGCCTAAGCCCCCATTCATTTTGCTGACCGTTTTTCGAGTGGCCTGAAGATAAAACCGGCTGACTAATTTGTGCATTTAAGCGAACTTCCTGTTTTAATTCTGCAGGAATTTCTCGAATAAAGCGGGAAATCGCTGGGTAGGTATCATTACCCCATAGGCGACGTTTTTCTGCATAAAGCAAATAAAGTTTTTTCATGGCTCGAGTTATTCCTACATAAGCCAAGCGACGCTCTTCTTCAAGTTTATCGGGTTCTTCCATAGACATCATATGTGGAAATAATTTTTCTTCCATGCCAGCAATAAAAACTAGAGGAAACTCGAGACCTTTGGCCGAATGGAGTGTCATCATTTGTACACAGTCTTCATATTTTTCAGCTTGATTGTCACCGGCTTCGAGGGAAGCGTGAGCAAGAAAAGCAGTCATAGGTGATAAATCTGGATAATCTTCAACATCAAACTCCCTTGCTGCACTGGCCAATTCTGCTAAGTTTTCTTTGCGTGCTAGGGCTTTTTCGCCTTTCTCTTTGGCGTACATTTCCATTAGATTTGAGGCTTCAATCGTGAGTTGAATTTGATCCGATAAAGATTGCTCTTTAATTGCTCCAAAAGTTTCTTCAATGAGTGTTAGAAAATAGCTAAGAGAAGCGGTCGCTTTTGGTGTTAAGCATTTTTCTTCAACTGTTAAAATAGCTGCTTGCCATAGGTTTGAGCTATCGTCTCTTGCCCGCTGGCGAATTTGGTCAACTGATTTTTGCCCTAAACCTCTTGGCGGTGTGTTAATGATGCGTTCAAAGGCGGCATCATCTTGTTGGTTATACATCAACCTTAAATAGGCTAAGGTATCTTTGACTTCAGCTCGTTCGAAGAATTTCATGCCGCCATAAATTCGGTAAGGTATTTGTGACTGTAATAAAAACTCTTCTAATACCCGTGATTGTGCATTAGAGCGATATAAAATTGCACAGTCATTATATTGATTACCTTCTTGAAACCAATCCTGAATTCTTGCAGCAATAAATCGGGCTTCTTCTTGTTCATTAAAAGCCGCATAGATTGAAATAGGTTCACCATCATTGCCATCGGTCCAAAGGTTTTTCCCCATGCGTTGCTGGTTATTAGAAATAACCGCATTGGCAGCTTTTAAAATAGCCCCAGTAGAACGATAGTTTTGTTCTAATCGAATAGTTTTTACCGATTTAAACTCTTTATCAAAACGATGAATATTTTCGACCTGTGCGCCACGCCAACCATAAATAGACTGATCATCATCACCGACAATAGTAATGCCGCAATCTTTAGCTGAAATGAGTTTTAACCAAGCATATTGAATAGCATTGGTATCTTGAAATTCATCCACTAATAAATGTTTGAATCTTTCTTGATAATGAGTTTTTAAATCGGGTTTATCACGGAGTAACTCATAGGCTTTTAAAAGTAGTTCAGCAAAGTCAACTAAACCACCAGTTTGACAAGCTTGTTGATATTGGTAATAAATTTTAATATGAGTGCTGGTAAATAAATCACCATTGTGTTGAATCTCCGCAGGGCGAAGTCCTTGATCTTTTTGTTGATTGATAAACCATTGCGCTTGTTTTGCTGGCCATTCTTTTTCGTCTAGATTTAAATCTTTCATCATTCGTTTAATGACCCTCAATTGGTCATCTGAGTCGAGAATTTGAAAGGTATCGGGTAAATCAGCTTCCCTAGCGTGAGCTCTTAATAGACGATGAGCTAAGCCATGAAAAGTACCTACCCACATACTTGATGCTGATCGTCCCATTAAAGATTCGACTCTTGTTCGCATTTCATGAGCGGCTTTATTGGTAAAAGTTACAGCGATAATGGCATGAGGTGAAATTTCTTGGGTTAAGGTCAGCCATGCAATACGGTGAACTAAGACGCGTGTTTTTCCTGAGCCTGCGCCAGCTAATACTAATAGCGCAGGATCATCTGCCATAACAGCTTCTCGTTGGGCCTTATTGAGACCATCTAAAATTGGTGTGACGTCCATTAAATTAAATCGCTTCTTTAGGAACAGTGGTAATTAATCATTGGTTATCAAATAGACAGATAACTTTAAACGTTAAATTTTGTAGCGTTATTCTAACGCTTTTTAAGTATTTATTCAGTGCTTATTATGTTCATGAAAGCATTAAATTTTATTTAAAATCAGTTGCTTAGGAAAAAAATCTCATACGGGTTATTTTTTCGTACGATATAGCCTAAATCAACCTATACTTAAATGTAACCTTTATTGATTTGACTATTTTTTTGTAGCAGTAGTATATGATAAAAATCGATATTATCGATAGCTCTATCCAAGCTTGTATAGATATTGAAAAAAGCTTACTGGATTCACAATATGATTATCGATTAGAGCAAATTCGAACGATTACTTCAAACGATTTAAAAGTTCGTGATTTTGAAGTTTTATTTATTTGCCAGTCTTATAGTCAACAGGATCCGATTGAACTGTTGCAAGAAGTTATTTTGCTAAATTTAACTAAGCCTATAGTTTTTATTACTGATCAAGAAGATGAGCAAGTTGAAAAGTTGGTTATCGATATTGGGGCCGATGATTGTATAGCAAAAACGGAAATAACCACCAAGCTTCTTAGCAGAACTATTCACCATGTACTTGAAAGAAAAAAATCAAGCCAAGCAGTTTCTCACTTAACAACTCATGATCGGTTAACCGGTTTAGCCAATCGCTATTTATTGCATGAGCATTTAGAACACGCTATAAAAATGGCTAAGCGCAGTAAGGGGCAATTTGCTATTTTGTTTATTGATTTAGATAAGTTTAAATTAGTTAACGATTCTTTAGGTCATAATGTTGGTGATACATTACTCATTCAAACGGCGGAACGATTAAAAGCTTGTGTACGTGAAACTGATATCATCGCTCGGCTTGGTAATGATGAATTTGCTATTTTAATGTTAAATATTAATGCGAGTCGAGATGCTGCTTTAGTCGCTGAAAAAATTCAAAACTCAATTGATACAGCATTCAATATTGAAGGTAGTGAGCTATTTGTTACTACTAGTATTGGTATTGCTATTTACCCAGAATGTGGTGATAAGCCTGAAACTTTATTAAAAAATGCGGATGTTGCTTTATATAAAGCGAAAGATATTGGTCGTAATCAGTATCATTTTTTCACTAATGATTTAAACAAATTAGCTCGGTTTAAATTGGAGCTAGAAAAAAATCTAAGACGTGCATTAATGAACGGCGAATTTGATATTCATTTGCAGCCGCAAATTATGCCTATTTCAAATAAGTTGATTGGCGCCGAAGCATTATTACGTTGGTTTCACCCTAAATATGGTTTTATTTCACCGGCTGTTTTTATTCCCTTATTAGACGAGTTAGGTTTATTAGTTGGTTTAGAAAGCTGGGTTTTGAAAAAAGTGTGTGGACTTGCTCAGTACTTATCGAGTATTTCACCTGAATATTTAGATTTAAAATTTTCTGTGAATATTTCGGGTACTCATTTTAAAACAGGTGATCTAAAAGAAAATATTTATATGGCGTTACAGTCTAGCTCTTTAGATGCTAAAAACCTTGAAGTTGAGTTGACGGAAGATATTATGATTGAACATGTTGAGCGTAATAGTAATTTATTAGCTGAGTTAAAGGAACTTGGTATTTCTATTGCGCTAGATGACTTTGGTAAAGGTTATTCTTCATTAACTTACTTGAAAAATTTCCCAGCAGATATTTTAAAGATTGATAAGGCTTTTATTGACCACATTGCTAATGACGAACGTGACTCGGCTATTGTCGAGGCAATGATTTCTTTATCACACAAACTGGGCATTAAAGTTGTTGCAGAAGGCGTTGAGGAAAAAAACCAACTCAGCGAATTAGAAAAATATGGTTGCGATTATATTCAAGGCTATTATTTTGCTAAGCCTATGAGCGCTAAAGATTTTGAAGAATTTATCCGTAAAAATAAGGTAAGATAAGACAGTTATTATTGTTTAGCTTCTAGTTCAGAGACTATTTTTTCTAAGGCCTCAATTTTTTCGCGAGTACGAGCTAAAACTTTAGCTTGAATATCAAATTCTTCCCGAGTCACTAGGTCCATTTTTTCTAATAGCTTCTGAATAATTTGTTTGAACTGTTGTTGCATATCCTCTTGAAATGACTTAGCACCTGATGGAATGGCATCATTAAGCTTGCTCGCTAGCTCATCAATTTTCTTTGGGTCTATCATGATTCCTTACCGATTCTACTTGTTTCGTTAATAGAGCTTAATATTAACATAGAATAATCTGAACGGTATTCATTTTAGATGCTTTTGGATATAATCTGTGCTGGTATCAATCTCAACAGAGATGAGTATGAAAGAACAACAGCATCTAATCAATGAGTATTTGAATTGTCTATTTTAGCATCTATTGTAGGAGTGCTCTCCTTTCTTGGGCACACCATTAATACCTTTTTCTGGGTAGGGCCGATCTTAATTATAGCCTTAATCAAATTCATTTTACCTTTTGGACCCATTAGAGTTATCTGTAATTTTATATTGAGTTTTTTTGCCTCAAGTTGGATTAGTGTTAACACGTTTATTACTAAAATTGGCAAATCGATTAATTGGGAGATTGATATTCCAACACAACTGTCTACCAATAATTGGTATTTGGTGGTTGCAAATCATCAAAGCTGGGTAGATATTTTGGCGGTTCAACAAATTTTTAATCGAAAGATCCCCTTTTTGAAATTCTTTTTAAAGCAGCAGTTGTTTTGGGTACCGGTTTTAGGGCTTGCTTGGTGGGCTCTAGATTTTCCTTTTATGAAGCGTTTTTCAAAATCTTATTTGAAAAAGAATCCACATAAACGAGGCAAAGATTTAGAAACTACACGCAAAGCTTGCGAAAAGTTTAAAACGATTCCCATTTCTATTATGAATTTTGCGGAAGGGACTCGCTTTTCTGAAGCAAAAAGAGACAAACAAAATTCACCCTATAAACATTTATTAAAACCTAAGGGGGGTGGGGTTGGCTATGTTCTAACCTTAATGGGCGATGAAATCACTCATCTACTTAATATTACCATTCAATATCCAGGAACAAAAAAAATCACCTTCTGGAAATTTTTATCTGGTCAAATTAAACACATACACATTCATGCTGAATTAGTGGAAATTCCTCAAGAGGTCAAAGGTAATTATATTGATGAGTCACAAGTAAGAATTAAAACTCAACAGTGGCTTAATCAGTTATGGCGAGAGAAAGATCAGAGATTGAGTCAATCTCGCTCATCAGAAGAATCAGAACGATGAATTAAAAAATCAATGATGGCATGAATTAATAGACCACCTACTATTAGCCATTTAGCCATCAATAGAAAGTGATAATGAAAACTTTCTGAATGCAACAAGGATAAGTTGTTATCCATTATTTGAAAAAGAATTAAAATGCCTAATGAGCTAGCAATATCAACTTTCCAGCTGAGTCTCTTCACTAAAAATTAAAGCCAGGCTTAACCGATGCAATAGCAAATAAACTTAAAATAATTAGTAAAGATAAAACAAAAGCAATGATTCGAGTTTGTTTAGTTTTTCCCCGCTTTAGGGCGATTGTGCCTAAGACAATATAAGCAATTAGTAAAACAACTTTGGCGGTTACCCAGTTAACAACAAGCGGATAAGTTTGAAGAATAACAACTAAGTAAATAGCCGATGCAAGCAATAATGTATCAATAATATGTGGTAATATTTTAACTGGTTTGGCTTGCAATAAAGAATGCTCTGTTAACATCCAGTAACCACGAATGATAAAACCCAATAAAGATAAACCTGCCATGCTCATATGAATGTGTTTGGCTACTGCATAATATTCCATAAAACTTGCCCTTTAAACTTGTTATTAATAGTGTCAGTGAAGTTATCGATAATATCACTAGCAATGTCAATGGTGATACTAATTTTTTCGTTATAATCAATGATTAAATTTTCTGACTGAAAGTCTTTTAGTAAGTGTTGAAAATCTTTGATTTGAGGGTATTCCATTTGCAAATTGACTTTAACATAATTAATTTTAAGTTTTAATGACAGTTGGTTTAAAGCAATTTTGACGCCATTACCATAAGCCCTTACTAAACCGCCTGTACCTAACTTAGTACCGCCATAATAGCGGGTGCAAACAATCACTATGTCACCAACATTGGCATGTTGTAATACATTCAGCATTGGCTTTCCGGCAGTGCCAGCTAGCTCACCATCATCGCTGCAGCCAATGAGTGTTGTTGAGTTTGGATTACCAATGATATAAGCCCAACAGTGATGAGTGGCATCCGGATAGGTCTGGTTTAGGTGTTTAATAAATGCTTTGGCTTCTTCAACGCTACGAGCATTATCAACACGAGTAATAAATTGACTCGCTTTAATAACTTCTTCAATTTCTACAGACTCAGCTGGAACCTTATAGCTTGACATAGTAGATTATAAGTTAAGTGATTTTGTATAACTTAAACTATTGTTATAAGTTTGCAAAAGCATTACGTGTTAAGTTAAGCGGTCCACTTTCTTGTGCAACAACATTATCCTCAATACGAATACCACCATAGCTCATAAAGGACTCTATTTTTTGCCAATTGAAAGCTTTTTTATGTTCGCTTTTACGATGAGGTTTGAGTAACGAGTCAATAAAATATAAGCCGGGCTCTATAGTGAAGACCATGTTGGGTTCTATTGTTCTTGTTGTGCGCAAAAAAGGATATCGTGCATCCGGTGGGTTTGTTGCTCCTGAGGCATCAGCAAATTGTCCGCCGACATCATGCACTTGCAAGCCAAGAAGGTGACCAAGCCCATGAGGGAAAAAGACACTAGAAACACCACTTTCTACTATTGATTCTGGCGACATATCGACAAAACTAAAACGCTGAATAATTGCTGCGATACTTAAATGAGCTTGATGATGTAATTCAACATAAGGCTGTCCAATTTGAATTGATTCAATACAAGCCAATTGCATTTCATTCATGGCCTCAATGAGGTCTGAGAACTCGTCCGGACTGTAAGCATAGGTTCGAGTAATATCCGAGTGATAAGCTTGATAAGAAACACCAGCATCAATTAAGAAGGATTTAATTTTATCAGGCGTTCGGGATTCACATTCTGTGTAGTGCAGAATTGCACCATTTTGATTTAAAGCAACAATATTGCTATAGGGCATTTGATGTTCAAGCATACTACTTGTTTCGACATAGGCTAAGTGAATTTGTTGCTCGCTTTTGCCTTGTCTAAAAGCTTCCTCAGCCGCGACATGACAAATGGCTGCACGCTCATTAGCTATGCTTAAGCAGGCAATTTCATAATCACTTTTATAGGCTCTTTGCCAATAGATAGCACTAACTAATGCTTGAGGGTTTGATTGAGCTTGAGTATAGGTTTTAGTAACAGAATTATTTTCACCTAAAATAGCCACTGTTTCATTATCTTTGGGTAAATAATCGAGGGCATTTTCTTTGTTAGCAATAATTTTAATATTGAATTGCTTAACCCAAAAGCCATCAGGTGCATCAGGTACTTTGTGCCAAAAGTCTTCTGGTTGAAAGTAAACTAACGTTGGTTTGCCTTTTAAACCAATAACTAAGTAGCTGTGTGACAATTCCATTAGGGGGACATAAGTTCTAAAAAAGAAACTCGACTTGAAAGGGTAATCCATATCATCCAGATAAATGCGAATGGGCTCACCTGATGGAATAATTAAGTAATCTAAGCCATTGTCTTGCATTAGTTGACGATGATGAGTGAGTAAATCACTCATATGCTTATCGTATAAGTTGGATAAATTAGTGGTTGATGGAGTCATAAAGCTACTTAATTGTCTAAAAAGAGCCATCTTAAAAGGTTTATTCCGCTCCTGCAAATTATTTTCAAGTTGAGATATTAATGAGTTGGTGGGGTAGATCAAGTAAGCTTGACGGCTGTTATTAAACAGCGCGTGACTAGATGGTGCTTTATCAACTAAACTAAGTCTTATGCATGTGATTAAACCGAGTTCAAGCGGGGCCTTTCTATGAAATATGATGGACAATCCATACAGTGTCAGCCTATCAGCAATGATTGTGTTGAAATTATTTTTGATAATAAAACTGAGTCTGTTAATAAGTTTGATAAATCAACACTCGACGAGTTAAAGCAAGTTGTTGATTTGCTCAGCTCAAGTGATGGTATTCGAGGCGCTCTTGTGAGTAGTGCCAAACCTGTTTTTATTGTGGGTGCAGATATTACCGAGTTCTTAGGTGTTTTTGCTCAGCCGCGAGAAACTGTCATTGATTGGATCAAACAAGCCAATGCCATTTTTTCAGGCTTTGAGAATTTGCCTTTTCCAACATTAGTGGCGATTAATGGTATTGCTCTCGGTGGTGGTTTTGAAATGGCATTATCTTGTGATTATCGGTTGGCAGCTAATACTGCAAGAGTTGGCTTGCCCGAAACTAAACTGGGTTTAATTCCGGGGTTTGGTGGAACCGTTAGACTTCCTCGACTTATTGGTAGTGATAATGCGATTGAATGGATTGCCATGGCCAAAACCCATAAGCCCGATGCAGCTCTTAAAGTTGGTGCTGTTGATGCTGTTGTTGAGCTTGACGAATTACGAGTAGCCGCTCTACAAATGTTAGAAGATGCTGCTACTGGTAAATTAAATTGGAAAGCTAAGCGAACTGAAAAACAATCCCCCTTAAAACTTAACAAACTTGAAGCGACTATGGCTTTTACCACAGCGAAAGGTGTGGTTGGTGCAAAAGCTTTACCCCATTACCCTGCACCAATGGAAGCGATTCGGGTCATTGAAGAAACCGCTCACTTGAGCGTTGAAGAAGCTTTAAATATTGAGCGAGAAGGTTTTGCTAATGTTAGTCAAACGTCTCAGACTAGCGCACTAGTTCAACTGTTTTTAAATGATCAATTTCTTAAGAAAAAAGCCAAAATTGCAGCTAAAGCTGTCAAGAAAAAAGTTAATTTTTCTGCGGTGCTTGGTGCAGGTATTATGGGTGGTGGCATTGCTTATCAGTCTGCAAGTAAAGGCATTCCGATTGTAATGAAAGATATTAATCCGCAGGCTTTAGAACTTGGTATGGGTGAAGCGATTAAAATTCTTAATAAAGGTGTGCAACTCGGTAAGCTTGATACCGTTCAAATGGCTAAAGTAGTTGCTGCTATTACGCCGACGCTTGAATATGCTTCACTCAAGCATGTGGATTTTGTGATTGAAGCGGTTGTTGAAAATCCTAAAGTTAAGGATACCGTTTTACAAGAGGTTGAAACGGTGATTGGTAATGATGTCATACTGACTTCAAATACCTCAACAATTTCTATTGATTTATTAGCGAAGAACTTAAAACGACCCGAAAAATTTTGTGGAATGCACTTTTTTAATCCAGTGCATAAGATGCCTTTGGTTGAAATTATTCGAGGCGAGAAGACATCGGATGAAACGATTGCTGCGACCGTTGCTTATGCCAGCGCTATGGGTAAGTCAGCCGTTGTAGTAAAAGATTGTCCAGGCTTTTTTGTTAATCGTGTTTTATTTCCTTACTTTAGAGCTTTCAGTCAGTTGTTAAATGATGGCGCTGACTTTCGTCAAATTGATCAGGCTATGACTGCTTTTGGTTGGCCAATGGGGCCAGCCTATTTACTCGATGTAGTTGGTATTGATACGGCTTATCATTGTGTTGATGTTCTGGCATCGGGTTATCCTGAACGCATGAGTGCGTTAGCTGATGATGCGATTGAAAAATTGTATAACGCAAAACATTATGGACAAAAATCTGAGAAAGGTTTTTATACTTACAGCCTCGATAAAAAAGGCAAACCTAAAAAAGTTGTTGATGAATCAATTTTTGATTTAATTGGACAACCAAGCAAACAATTTGATGATCAAGAAATTATTGAACGTATGATGTTACCTTTTATTTTCGAAGTAGCTCGCTGTTTAGAAGAAAAAATTGTCGATACAGCATCGGAATGTGATGTGGCATTAATTTATGGACTAGGCTTTCCTCCCTTTAGAGGCGGTGCTTTAAAATATGCCGATGAGCTTGGCTTAGAAAATATAATTGCTTTAGCCGGCAAATATGCTGGGCTTGGTAAAGGTTATGACGTGCCAGAGCAACTAAAAACTATGGCGGCTAATAACAAGCTTTTTTATTCCTACAACTAAAGCGAATAGTGAGTAAGGTTAAAGTAAAGAATTCGGAGAAATAACATGAAAGATGTCGTAATTGTTGATGCAATCAGAACTCCAATGGGTCGCTCCAAAGGTGGTATGTTCAGAAATGTTCGCGCTGAAGTGATGAGTGCGAAACTCATGCAAGCTATCCTTGATCGTAATTCAGCTTTAGACCCAGCTGAAATTGAAGATGTTATTTGGGGTTGTGTCCAGCAAACGCTTGAACAAGGTTTTAATATTGCTCGTAATGCAATGCTAATGACCGATATACCTCATTCAGTTGCTGCACAAACAATTAATCGTTTGTGCGGGTCATCGATGCAGGCAATTCACAGTGCGACTCAAGCGATTCAAACCGGTAATGGTGATGTGTTTTTAGTGGGTGGTATTGAACATATGGGACATGTACCTATGACGCATGGGATTGATTTTGCCCCACAAATTTCTAAGCACTCAGCGAAAGGTTCAGGCATGATGGGTTTAACCGCAGAACTTTTAGGAAAACTCCATGGATTTGATCGCAAGACTCAAGATGAATTTGCCATGCGTTCTCACCAGCGCGCTCATGCTGCAACAACCAGTGGTGCTTTTGCAAAAGAAATTTTACCCATGGAAGGCCATGACGAAAAAGGCGCATTAAAACTATTTGATTATGATGAAGTGATTCGGCCTGATACTAATATGCAAGGCCTTGGTAATTTACGTCCGGTGTTTGATCCAAGAGGAACAGTAACAGCAGGTAATGCTTCGGCTATTTCTGATGGCGCATCTGCCATGTTAGTCATGAGTGCTGAAAAAGCAAAGTCACTAGGGTTAAAGCCATTAGCAAAAGTACGAAGTATGGGGGCAGCGGGTTGTGATCCAGCAATTATGGGTTATGGGCCTGTGCCTGCGGTTCAAAAGACACTTAAACGAGCGGGTCTTAAGGTTGAAGATATTGATCTTTGGGAACTCAATGAAGCTTTTTCCGCACAATCATTACCGGTGTTAAAAGATTTAGGTTTATTAGATGTGATGGACGAAAAAGTGAATTTAAATGGTGGCGCAATTGCATTAGGTCATCCGCTTGGTTGTTCGGGCACTCGAATTAGTGGGACTTTGTTACGTTTAATGGAATCAAAAGATGCGACTTTAGGTGTTGCGACTATGTGTATTGGATTAGGTCAAGGTATTGCAACTGTGTTTGAG